>NC_011316.1 GCF_000196495.1 Aliivibrio salmonicida LFI1238 | reverse complement strand
TCACATGGGCAAGTTTTGATAACGATGGAGCATGTTATCAAACACATTGCCCACAATCGTCAATTGACCTGTTTTGTCGCTTTGAGTTTGCGCTCCGCGCTCAATAAATTTTCTTTTTTTGTTTTTTAGAGCTGTAAAGCTCTCTAAGGCCGTTAGATTAACGAAAGGGTACATAGTTATGTCTTTTTAGTGTTATAGCTGTCTACATGGCATCTATGTGCCTTAGAATTGATTTTGAATGACGGGTAATGCTCTTGTTTGGAACATCGTAGATACTAGGCGCTTTTTGCCAATATCGAAATGCGCGCAGTAAAGTCGAGCGCGTTCTCCAAAATAACCCCATCTAAAAAAGTCACCTCGCGCCCTACGAAGATGCTCTTAAAATAACGTTTTCAATATCTGAAATTATGATTAAAACGGATGTCAAAATGCGGAGTAAAAAAGGGTTTCAAAGGGGCTACCCTTTGGCACAGGGAGTGACGCTAAAACGAAGTTTTAAAGTGTAAACACTCCTGTCGTGCCTGTTTTTTGAGCTGTTTTTTAATGAGACGCCTCAAAAAATGATAAATCACTGTTTCTATTGGTATATTTTGCGGTATTTTTTATCTTTTGTGGCCATTTTTTAGTGATCGTGTTTTTTGCTTCTTTTGAGTTAAATATATCCTCGATCTTGAACAAATATTAAATGCGTTTTGAATTTTGTTAGATGCTTTTCGTGTATGGAATAAGTTCTTTTTCTAACGATTATATTTAGTCGGGTTAAAATTGGTCAAATTAATTTCGGTAACATACTTGAAGGTAAGGAATTTGAATGTTGCTGAGTTAGCATTGGCCCGTCTAAAAAAGCCAATTTCACCATCGCTGTTTTTTTAAAAGGTATCGAAAATATAATTATCGGGGATTTTATAACTGTTTTAGCCCTATTTCATGAGTTTTAGATACACTTATCCTACAAACCTTATTATGCTGCCCTCAATTCTGACTGAACTATCGCATGGGTGACTAAATCATTGACCGAATTTCCGACTCGGAAATTCGTAAACACCAGACGACTTTCACATAAAATACATTCGTACGGATCTACTTTTACATATCCTTTTAACATTGCGGCATACCCTGGCATTTTCGGCTCAGCTTCTATTGTCATACCTAAAGCTGCATAAACTCTAGGCAGAGCTTCTCCACGACGACGCATTGATAAAAAACCGTAGTATCGGATCATCTTGAAATGTTTATCAGGATAGTGCTCTACTATCCGTCTTATCATCTCTTCTGGTGATAATGTTAGGCTGTCTGTTGTTCCTGTTCGATGGTCTAAATAATTAAACGTTATCATTCCGCCTTTGGCGTAATGACTTAAACGTGACGCTGAAATTGGGGGCCGTTTTAAATACCGACCAAGATAGTTCATCGTCGGTTTTACATTATTTGTCTTTTTAGCAAAATGAAGCTTCCAACGACGATTATATTGACTGCTTAAAAAGCGTGACCAATCCGTTTTATTACGGATATAGGGGCATTCTTCGCTTGATAAATCAAGCTCATAATAAGCCTTACCCAATAAACTGACGATAGCCGCTCTCCAACAAGGCTCTGTCGTTTTCATTTGGAAGTAAATGGGTTTCCATAAACCGGTACGTTCACAAATTCCCCCACGAGTGACCGATAAATGTAAGTGCGTATTCCAATTCAGTTTTCGACCGTAAGTATGAAGAGCACAAAAGATACCGACATCTATTCCTTTATCTTTTGCCCATCCCAGCAGAATGTTTGCAGCACATTTGAATAATTTATTTAACAGCCAACGGTTATGACGAAAGATAGGCCATAGCGTGTTTGGAAGGGTAAAGGTGATGTGTTGATATTCGCATTCAGGGAAGACATGTTGTTGCTTTTGTATCCATCGCTCTGTGGCTTTCATGCCACAGCTACTGCACGCTCGAGATTTACAGGTTTGGTGAATATATTTGATATGGGTACAGTCAGGGTTGCAACAATGATATTCGCGAGAGCCAAAAGCCGCTGTCCCACAGGACAGCATCTTTGTGACATTTTCAATCACGACCGCTCTTAGGTTAGCTTTGTTATTATGAAGAAATTTAAGCCAGTTATTTTGACTATTAAATAATTGTTTCAGGGGTTTATATGCGTGCATGGCGATAGGATAAACGATTTATTGGCAACAATGGAAGAGGTTGAGTCCTTTTGATTTGCGCCGTAGGCGCCTATTGTTCCATAAGGGGCATATCACGCATGTATTCCCTTGTGTTATCTATAATTGCTTGTCGTAAGGCTATACAATGTGAACTAACTTTTTTCTATAGTCTTTTAGTAATGATAAAAAATAATTTTGATATATTAAGGATTGTTCTAGCATTAATTGTGATGCTTTTTCATATTGGCGGGTTGGCAAACATACCTGTTTTGACGTTTTTTCCAGGAGGTTTGGCTGTTAAGTGCTTCTTTGTAATAAGTGGTTTTTTGATCACAAAGAGTTATTTAAAAAATAATGGTATAAAAACTTATATAAAATCTAGGTTTATGAGGGTCTATCCATTATATTTTGTGGTTATTATCACTTCATTTTTGATTGGCTTAGTAATTACATCTTACGATTATCATACTTACTTGGTGGAGTCGTTGAGATACTTAGCTTCTAACCTTGTTTTTTTAAACTTCCTTCAACCCACATTACCAGGTGTTTTTACTGATATAGGCAACCATAGTGCTGTTAATGGATCGCTTTGGACAATCAAAGTTGAAGTTATGTTTTATATATCTATACCAATTATTTATGGTTTTTTCACAAAGTTCTTTTCAAAAGAAAAACTAACGATTTTAATTTTTATACTGTCTGTTTCTTGCTTTTATGTCTTATCGTACATTATTAACGAATATGGTTTGAACAAATCTGTTAACAATCAACTACCATCACTCATGTCTTATTTTATGGTAGGGGCATACTTAAGTTTTGTTGGTTTAAATTCCAAGTATATCAAAGGCTTACTCCTGCCTTCCCTCCTGGGTATATACTCTAGTATAGAATTATTTATGCCACTGTCAGTTGGGATCTTGACTGCTTATCTTGCTTTCTATACACCGCAAATTAAAGTTGATAAAAAGGTGGGAGATTTATCATATGGCATTTATATTTGGCATTTTCCAGTAATTCAGCTTTATCTATACTTAGGGTTGTTCTCTTCTCCGCTATTGGGTGTATTTATGGTTACTTTAACTGTTGGAGCTTTAGCTTATATAAGCTGGCATTACTTAGAAAATAGGATTATTCATCGTTATTGAACATAATGCTCGTATCACGAACCGCAAAGGTCGCCTAAAATTGGCGACCTTTTCTAGTATTAAGTTTATGGTTATCAATCAATAAACTTAATCCTTTTGTGTAAACGAGAATGCTAAAGCAGTTACTGTTTTACCCTTTTTAAGGGATTCATATTGAACGATAAGATCACTACTTTTATTTAATTCATCAATAGCTGGGTTGATAACCCTACGTGTTAATTCTTTAAATTGAGGGTATTTATCACTAACACCTAATGCCGATTTAAAATCAGCAATAGAAATAATTCTAGCCCCAGTAGAATTAAATCGCATTAATAACTCATACAGTCGAATGGAATGTCCTGATTTCAATTCGGATATATGCCGCAATTTGTATGTAGTAAATCTATTTTTAAGTACGCTAATATATTTTAAAACATCATCAGACCATGTAATAGTAACAGAACCCTCACCTTTCTTTTTTAGTACACTTTTTTGAACCCATCTTAACTTTATTTCTTCGTTATTATCTTTTAATGTTATTACCGCATCAAAGAGATGATCCGCCGCTTTATATAGATCTCTCCGCGCATTACTAATACCCATTAAATCACCATATTCTATTGCGGTAATAGTAATTTCGTTAGGAATTTCAGCTCTAGAATCTATTTTCCCTAAGCAGGCTAAAATAAGTTTTTGTGCTTGAACATTTAATTTATAACTCGCATCTACAAGATTATTTGATTTGGTTACTGAGAGATTATTCATATTTAAACCAGTCTATTTTTTTATTCACTATACACATAAGTGTACGAACTAAAACGACGTACACCCAACTTTGTGAGTTAGCGTGTCAATTTGTACACCTAAAAAGCCATTTAGCGTGTCAATTTGTACACCTAAACCGTCGTTTAGCGTGTCAATTTGTACACCTAATATCGCTGTAGCCCTTATGCAGCAAGGGCTACAGCGATGCTAAAAACAAGAAAGATCTATAAACAAGAAAGATTAAAAAGGAAAACGCCTGTGGATAAATAACTATTTAGAC
>NC_011315.1 GCF_000196495.1 Aliivibrio salmonicida LFI1238 | reverse complement strand
TTAATCGACTAAAAACTTACTAATTGGTTCAACTAACTTTCTAGCACCAAGAATAGACAAGTGGTCATCATCAAAATAATAAGAAACATCTACACTACCTACCAAACATTGTCCTTCGACACACATATCTGAAGTAGGATCGTAAATAGTCACATTCGGATAGGAAACAGCTAGTGACTTAATTAAATGATTGGTTTCAAATTGAAATTTAACATGTTCTTCTAAAGAAATTGAGTTTTTAGCTAACTTTGAAGTTAGTAGCTTTCCATTAGATATCGATCGATAATAAATCTTATCTGGATCATGCTTCTGCATTGGAACCTGAAGCATTACAACAACATTTATGCCATTATCAAAATAAGCCTTAAATGTATCTTTAAGCCCTGTCATTAGTGCTCTTTTTGATACATCTAAGCCACGTTCATTATTATCAATAGTTAAGTATTGAACACCCGTTTTTGAGTATGTCCCTTCCGTATAGTACGTCCATCGAGCAGCTAAAAATACGGTTTTAACTTGCTTACCCAACGCAAAGTCTAATGCTCTTTGATTCAAAATTTTACAGTTCTTTAAATGCTGATCACCTCGAATTGGAGATACTCCGATGATAGGAGGGCAGCCATTAAACCCTGTGTAATAAAGTTCTAAGTTGTTGCTCTTAGCAATAGATTCAATAGCGGGAAGTGATGAGTATGAGTGAGAATCACCAATCGCAAGAATAGCTGATTCACCTTTAGTTAATTGGCAAACAACATCATCATTCTCATGCATCATTTCTTTATCGAAACATTCATAAGGTTTTCTTTCTATAGAGTTAAGCACCGACTCTTTCATTGGAAATAAAAATTGGTTAGGCCTAAACACAAACACCAAAGAGCCAATAAAACCTAGCATAAGAGTGAAGTGCAACGGTTTTACTTTTAGTGCATCAGACCACCTTTCAAAAGATGGGAAATTAGCACTCTCAATAAATTTAAAACTTAAAAAGCCTAAAACAACTGATAGAAAAACACCTGCCAATTCAAAACTTTTATACTCAAAAAAGATCCCTGCAACAACAACAGGCCAGTGCCACAAGTAAATTGAATATGACCATTTCCCTAAGTTTTGGAATAGATAGTTATTAGTAATAAAACTAGACTGCTGATTTGCAACAATCACAAGATAAGCACCAAGGACTGGAAGCAAAGCAAGATATCCTGGCCATGACACATCACTAGAAACAAAAGCATACGAACCTAGGATTAGAGCTAGGCCTGTAACCTCTATGATTTTCTTTTTACTTTCAGACAAGTTCCAAGGATAAAGAAACGCCACACCCCCCATCATCATTTCCCAAGCTCTTGTTGGAAGAAGATAGTACGCTGGGTTTGGCCACTTCATTGTTGCGATAACACTTAGACAAAAACCTAAAACTGTCCCAATAACAATTAATCGCTTTAAGTTTTCAAGAGATAAAAATTTCTTAAGTGCTACTAATACAATTGGATAGATAATGTAGAACTGCCATTCAACAGATAATGACCATGTATGTAACAGCCATTTCTCATGAGAGGCTGCATCAAAGTATCCAGATTCTCTCCAATAAATAATATTAGAAAGAAAACCCATACTACTAGCAACATGCTTACCGAGGGCTTTGTAATCCAACGGGTTAAGATAGAACCAACCAAAGACCATAAGAACCAAACATAAAACAGCAAGAGCTGGAATTATTCGATTGGCTCGAGCTACGTAGAACTTAAACAAGTTAAAATTATCATTATCTAACCCTCGAAAGATAATACTTGTCATCAGAAATCCTGAAATCACAAAGAACACATCTACGCCAGCGAAACCACCGGGAACCCAAGCAGGGTTAAAATGGAAAAGAACCACTGCGATCACTGCAATTGCTCTTAAACCATTAATGTCATACCGAAAATTCATACATTACACACATAAATAAAAGTTGTGCGTATTGTATAGATAGAGCAAGGCAAGGCAATAAATTATGCTGCATTCAATTTTATTTGTTAGTCCACAAATGTTGTGATGCGCGATATGCCCTTTATGTTAAATCCGTAAGTTAGCCTATGAAAACCATGCTTTCGCCCCCTCAGAAGCTCACAGTGCCGCTTTTCAGATATAAACCACACCGATATACCCCAAAACACGTTTGAAAGTTTATGACGCTTTCAGAGCGATTTACAGGGCAATAAAATCTCGAACTGGTTCACTCAATAATCCCCCTGTAACGTCCGTTTTAAACAATTAACCGGTGCGCTCGAAAAAGTCCGAAGCGTAGCCGGCTTTTTTGGGCGTTCTGGAGACAAACGAAGTGCGTCAGGTTTCAAAGGGTTTACCTTTGGCACGGGATGTTTTTATCAAATGCGTAGCAGAGGGTGAAAACGTCCCCATCGTGCCTATCTTGAAATTGGGAAGCATCGAGAAGCATAAGATCACCATTGGATAGCAACAAAGAAGCATTGAGTCACCATCAGGAAGCAATAACATTCAAAAATTGCAGATCTGCAACTCACTTTAAATTGCCTACGCAATTTTACGTTAACCAAGAACTCAATCGCACAGCGTCCAACTAGGTTGGATTTAATTGCTAGTTCGCCAGGTTAAGTGCCTCATGAACGTTTAAAAAATTCAATCACTGAAAGTGCCGAACCAGTGAGGGGAATTGCTAATTTTTAGTGAATGCTTTTGCCGCGACAAGTGAAACGAGTCTACCTTCATCAAGGCATACAGTGCGTTGGATTTTGAAGCATGGAACAGGCAGATAAAAACCGTACCAGTGTCGCTTATTGATGGGGGTAGACTCACTTGCGAGTCGCGGCAGGAAGAAAAACAAGTTTTTCTGGTGGAGCCTTACGCAGTAAGGGTTCTAAATGATTTTGATCTGCTTTAAATCGCTTAACTTCTCGGCAATGGCAATTTGCCGTACTATGTTACCGACAGAAAATAAAAGAATAGGACGTAAAATGCTAATAACCGATCCAATATATCGAGCAGAGCAAGCCATAAAAAATAGAAACACCGTAATGATATTTTTATCGCATCATCGATACTCGACCTTAGAAAATATCCGTTATGAATTGGGCATGAAATCCAAAGCATCAGCCAGTCGTATCCTTAAAAAGCTATGCCAAGAAGGGCATGTAAAAAAAGAAGAACTCAGTGACAACATCACGAACGTGACACTCTTTGGTGTAACAAGAAAAGGACTCGATACGTATCACTTCAATCTCGATAACAATAAATCATTCCTAAAAAGTAGAGTCAGTTTACGAACGTTAAACCACACGCTAACAAATCAAAAAGTCGGATCATTACTAAAAAAAAGTGCTCGACTCACTGATGTGAGAGTCATTAATGCTGAAATAGGAAACTTCAAGCAATACGAGCATATTATGAAGTTTAAGCATCGGCCTGATCTTGTGTTAGTAGGAAAAACAAAAACAGATATCGTCGTTCATGTTATCGAGACAGAGCTGACCTTAAAAGACAGTAAACGATACAACCCTATTTTAAAGGAATACCTTCAATTAAGAAGAATAAACAAGATCAGCACGGTTTGGTATTTTGTTAAAAATGAAAAAGCGAAAGAACGATTAAGACAAATGATGGATAAATTAAAATATAAGCTTATAAAACATCGAGATGAACGAGAGGTATGGGATCACTTATTTAGAATAGAAACAATTGCATTATTGGGGAAATAACCATTTTGCACACACTGTAAATTTTGATTTCTTTTCATGCCAGAATCATAGCGAAGCGATAAAGCGACCCCATAAGAAACAAAGTCAATATTACTTTCCTGTCGAATGACAAAAAGCACTTACCACACCGACATAAGGCCTCACTGCGTAGCAGTCGAGAGGCCGCTTCCTTTTTATCAACACCGATAGGTGGAATAGGATAATTTTGAATTAGATAAGAAAAGAATATTAGCAGGGTTTAGAAAGGGGCTATATCTGAATTAAGAATGGGCTATTCCGACATTAATGTATAACTTATAAAAACAGGCTAACAATCCCCATCAATACCAAGTAAATGACCAGTGTGTTTTACTGTTTTTGTACGATTTTTATACCGCCATAAATGACGCGCATAGGAATACCCACTCAGCTAAGAGCGTAATAAAATAAGAAGAGTTATGTTATTGGGGGGGCGAACTCAGAGCGTTTAACAGATAACCCCATTCTACGCAGTAGATTGTTGGCCATCTTAGTGATGTGCTCTTTTTCGGTGCTGATAGGCCAGCCTTTTGCTTTGATGCGCTCAAGCAGCTTACGTGAAATATAGGTGAGGCGAGTCATTGGCTCCATATCAGCCAATTTAATTTTATAACTAGAGGTTGATTGAGTATGTCGATATTCCCATACACGCAGAATATTACTGTGACAGTACGTTTTTAGGACGATGTCTGCGTCGTATTTTTCTTTTCGTTTTGCGTATTCGATCTCACGTCGTTTTATCTCAATGGAGCGTAAACGATCAAGCTCATCATTTTTGATGCCTAATATTTCATAGAATAGCGGAGTGGTGCATAGCGTTCTTGGCAATCGTCCATCGTGCATAATATCTTGTATGGATTGTCCACTCTGCTCAGGTTCGTACAACAGCCCCATGATCACCAACTCTTTCATGATCACTGAAATGGTCGAACTCGATACCCCGATCTCTTTCCCAATTTCAATACACAAATGAGTGACATTAATACAACCGGTTACCGTGTCTGAATGGTAGGCAATCCAACGTAAAGTATTTTCAATATTGCGCTTATGTACTTCTTTAAATGAGAGATTACGCTTACGCATACCGACCTCAACCAACTTATGAACCAAGAAAGGCCATTGCGAATTGATCCACGCACCATGCTTTTCAAGCGTGTTGAATATCTTTCGGTTTAGGGTTGGAATGTGTTTTTTCTTGCGATCACGAAGCGGAATAACTTCAAATTCAGAACTTAAAGATTCTTGCGGATGCCATGTATTTAGGGGGGAAAGTGTCGTTTTCATTCATTCGTCTCTTGTAATTACAGGCTAGATAGCTATAATCACAACTACTCAAGCAAGTCTGTTTTGTTTGTGTAATGCAGTTAGAATTTAGTAGGTTCTTAACTGCCCTCTGTTCAAAGTGTTGTAGCACTAAGAACGGAAACTATTAAAGCATTAAGCTCTACGCACTTCAAGTGCGTAGGGCTTTTTTGTTTTTACGCCATTGTATTTTCACATACATCAAGTTAATCCCTGTCAGTTTATTTTCGTTAAATCAGTTCAGAACGCGCGTGATCGTGTAACGTCCATATACGAAAAAGGCCGCCAATTTAGGCGACCTTTCGATTCGTGATACGAAATTTATGT
>NC_011314.1 GCF_000196495.1 Aliivibrio salmonicida LFI1238 | reverse complement strand
AAGGGATAGGCATATGTCATAGTGTAAATTACACCTCAAATTTAAGGTAAGGAATTTGAATGTTGCTGAGTTAGCATTGGCCCGTCTAAAAAAGCCAATTTCACCATCGCTGTTTTTTTAAAAGGTATCGAAAATATAATTATCGGGGATTTTATAACTGTTTTAGCCCTATTTCATGAGTTTTAGATACACTTATCCTACAAACCTTATTATGCTGCCCTCAATTCTGACTGAACTATCGCATGGGTGACTAAATCATTGACCGAATTTCCGACTCGGAAATTCGTAAACACCAGACGACTTTCACATAAAATACATTCGTACGGATCTACTTTTACATATCCTTTTAACATTGCGGCATACCCTGGCATTTTCGGCTCAGCTTCTATTGTCATACCTAAAGCTGCATAAACTCTAGGCAGAGCTTCTCCACGACGACGCATTGATAAAAAACCGTAGTATCGGATCATCTTGAAATGTTTATCAGGATAGTGCTCTACTATCCGTCTTATCATCTCTTCTGGTGATAATGTTAGGCTGTCTGTTGTTCCTGTTCGATGGTCTAAATAATTAAACGTTATCATTCCGCCTTTGGCGTAATGACTTAAACGTGACGCTGAAATTGGGGGCCGTTTTAAATACCGACCAAGATAGTTCATCGTCGGTTTTACATTATTTGTCTTTTTAGCAAAATGAAGCTTCCAACGACGATTATATTGACTGCTTAAAAAGCGTGACCAATCCGTTTTATTACGGATATAGGGGCATTCTTCGCTTGATAAATCAAGCTCATAAAAAGCCTTACCCAATAAACTGAAGATAGCCGCNCTCCAACAAGGCTCTGTCGTTTCCCTTTGGAAGAAAGGGGTTTCCAAAACGGGGGCTTTCAAAATTCCCCCCTACTATCCGTCTTATCATCTCTTCTGGGGACAACGTTAACCTTCATGTTATTCCGTTCGAGGTTAAAAAAATAAACGTATCATTCCGCCTTTGGCGTAATGACTTAAACGTGACGCTGAAATTGGGGGCCGTTTTAAATACCGACCAAGATAGTTCATCGTCGGTTTTACATTATTTGTCTTTTTAGCAAAATGAAGCTTCCAACGACGATTATATTGACTGCTTAAAAAGCGTGACCAATCCGTTTTATTACGGATATAGGGGCATTCTTCGCTTGATAAATCAAGCTCATAATAAGCCTTACCCAATAAACTGACGATAGCCGCTCTCCAACAAGGCTCTGTCGTTTTCATTTGGAAGTAAATGGGTTTCCATAAACCGGTACGTTCACAAATTCCCCCACGAGTGACCGATAAATGTAAGTGCGTATTCCAATTCAGTTTTCGACCGTAAGTATGAAGAGCACAAAAGATACCGACATCTATTCCTTTATCTTTTGCCCATCCCAGCAGAATGTTTGCAGCACATTTGAATAATTTATTTAACAAACGGTTATGACGAAAGATAGGCCATAGCGTGTTTGGAAGGGTAAAGGTGATGTGTTGATATTCGCATTCAGGGAAGACATGTTGTTGCTTTTGTATCCATCGCTCTGTGGCTTTCATGCCACAGCTACTGCACGCTCGAGATTTACAGGTTTGGTGAATATATTTGATATGGGTACAGTCAGGGTTGCAACAATGATATTCGCGAGAGCCAAAAGCCGCTGTCCCACAGGACAGCATCTTTGTGACATTTTCAATCACGACCGCTCTTAGGTTAGCTTTGTTATTATGAAGAAATTTAAGCCAGTTATTTTGACTATTAAATAATTGTTTCAGGGGTTTATATGCGTGCATGGCGATAGGATAAACGATTTATTGGCAACAATGGAAGAGGTTGAGTCCTTTTGATTTGCGCCGTAGGCGCCTATTGTTCGCATAAACGTCCTATTAGGGCGTTCTAAAACCTCTGAAGCTTGCTGGCTGAAGAGGTTTTTTTTTCATCTGTTTTTATAGTATGCGATCTAGGCATAACGATCAAGCCGTAGAAATTGATCGTATCGAGTTGATCTCACAATAAGTAATGAATCCTACGCTCCAGTCCAGCAAATCATTCCTGTGTAAATAAGCCTTTCAGCCCGATTTTAACCGAAACCTACTTTCCCAATGATGGTGCAAAATTTGCCATGCATAATTGCGGGTTTAAATCGATTTTAAAGGGGGGGAATAAGCATTAGAGAGGGTATTTATCCCGAGTGATGAAATGGTTGTTAACCCAATATAGTAATGTCACATTTCCCCAACTTAGAGATGACACATAGCTCTGATAGGATTATTTCCATTACTAATCCTATCAGAGCTATGTGTCATGTTGTTTGCTATGAACCAAAAAGAATTAAATCGTGTTGATGTTATTCGTGACGTTTGTGAGAAGCGATTAACTCAAGAAAATGCTTCAAACACCCTTAATTTAACGCGAAGACAGGTTCAACGGTTAGTTAACAAATACCGTGAAAACGGTGCGTCAGGGTTAGCCTCATTGCAAAGAGGAAAACCAAGTAATCGACGTTTCTCACCAGCGTTCAAACGAAATACGTTGAGTATTCTCAAAGATAAATACGTTGATTTCGGGCCTACATTTGCGAATGAGAAATTACTCGAACAGCATGGTATCAAGCTGTCATCAGAGACATTACGGCACTGGATGATTGACGAAGGCTTATGGAAGTCCCGTGCGAAACCTAAGCCAAAGACCTACCAACCCAGGTATAGGCGAGAGTCTTTAGGTGAGCTTATTCAAATTGATGGCTCACATCATGACTGGTTCGAAGGTCGTGCAGATAAATGTTGTCTATTGGTATTTATTGACGATGCCACCGGTAGATTAATGACATTACGCTTCAGTGAAGTGGAATCAACATATGATTACATGAATGCGACACGGGAATATATTGAGCAACATGGCAAGCCCATCGCTTTTTACAGCGACAAGCATTCTGTCTTTAGAATCAATAAGAAAGCGCCTCTTAGTGGTAATCAGATGACACAATACGGTCGTGCCTTGTATGAATTAAATATCGATTTAATTTGTGCTAACAGCTCTCAAGCTAAGGGGCGAGTTGAAAGAGCAAACAAAACCCTACAAGACAGGCTAATCAAAGAAATGCGACTTGCAGGCATTGATTCAATGGAGCAAGCGAACGCGTGGCTGCCTATTTTCATTGCAGATTTCAATCACCGATTTGGTCGAGCGCCGCATAGTTTAGAGGAAGCACACCGTCCGTTACGGGAAAGTTCAGAAGAACTCGACGACATATTCGCGCGTCAAAAGACCCGTAAGGTATCGAACGCGTTAACATTGCAATACGACAAAGTGGTTTACCTAATAGAGCCTACGGATGCGACAGCGCGTTTAGCGGGTAAGAACGTCATGATATACGACTACCCGGATGGCACATTGAGCATAAAGCATTGTGGTAAGGCCTTGCCTTACCACGTGTTCGATAAACTGCGACAGGTTAATCAAGGTGCGGTTGTTGATAACAAGCGATTGGGTGCGGCGCTGTCTTTTGCGAAACGAAGTCAGGAAGAAAGAAGTGACACGTTGGAGCGAACGAGAAGCGCCCAAACGTTCAGCCGAACAGCACAAAAAAGAGCACGACAAATCAATCCTATTTTACGCGAATCACTAAAACCGGATAAATAACAAATGTGACATTTCTATCTTGGTGAAATATGTGACATTTCTAACTTGCTTTAACATGCTTTAACAAATGGTATTGCGCATTATCGTCTTTATGTTCAATAGGCCGTATATTGACGATTTTATTCCAAGATCTAAAAAGCCTCCAATTAGGAGGCTAAATCTAACATTCAGTTCCATTCTTAAACGTTAACAATTGTTCGGTTACGGTTTTTAATTAATCCAAGGCATATATCACGTAATAATGTATTTTTGTGTATCCCGTGATCGGGATAACGATGATAGTCATCGCCATTGTGCACCACAACTTTACCACCACGGCCATCATCTGTTGGATATTGCCACATCCAGTCAGAAGGCTTGGGATCTTCACCACAGCCTACATGAGTCAGATAGACGGCGTTTTCGGGAGGCTCAGAGTAACCACGACTGTATTGTCCAAAAACACCTTCCCAAGTGTAAAAATCTTCCGGCATATTAGAAAAGAATCCATAAGGATCATTGTTAACTCTTACTTTAAGGTTTACAAATGGATTAGGTGATATGGTTTTAAATGCCTTAAGCACTGGTAGCCATTCAATGACCGTTTCCGTATTGATAATTAGTTGGCCACCTTTAGCTAAGTAATTCATAAACTTATCTTGTAGCGTTCGGAGATAGAACTGATCGCAAATACGCGGCACGATTAGCACATCGCTTAACCATATATGATCTTGCAGTTCATAGATAGATTTGAAATTAATATTACCTGGTGTATTGTCAAAAGTAGCCGCCAAGTATGGCGGTTCATTTTCTGTTGGAATATCGCTACTTGATAAGTAAGTAACATTAAAGTCAGGAATCACCTCACGATCAATACTTAACTCACAGTTCAGCCAAGGATAGAAGCCTGTCACAAAGCGCGTTGCTGCAGGCATAAAACGTTGACCATTGTGACTGTGTGGGTCGAGTGTGGTTAACAGCACTCGTCCATTATTTGGTAAGTTAGGGAAGTCGACTATCAATGAGTCGTGAGCATTTTCTGTATTGAGTAGTGACAAGCCTGTATGTCCGCAAGCAAATACACCATGCCAGTGCCACTTCATATCTTCAATATTGACAAAATCAAATAAACTATGATCTCTCGTGGGTTGATAAAGTTCAATATAGCCATCAGATTTTGTCCACCATAGCCAATCTTCTATACGTTTGTCTTCCCACTTTACATCTACAACATCAAGCCATTGGTCGATGCCTCGCACAGGAAATGCGATAAGGAAGCCACCATCACGAACGTATTGATTAATCTGCTCAGCATGCTGAGCAATAAATTCTCCATTAGTGTGACAAGCTATAATCACTGCCGCGTATTGGTTTAGATTTATCTTTGGCAGTTCGTGAACATAGATAAGATCATCTATCCAATGAGAATAATCACGAAAAGAAAGCACTTGCGAGCCGCACCCCCAAGTAATATAACCAATTTTCTTCATAAGAATGATCTCTTAAATCTAGGTGCTAGTGTGATGGACTGATCGGATTGAAATACTGCAACACCAACTTCAATGCCGTATAGAGCAGTTAAACTTTGGGAAGTTAGCGTATCGCTAGTAGTGCCATAGAGATATTCAGACTTTCCACTCATTAACAATACGTGTGACGCTGTTTCGATGGCATGCTGCGGCATATGGGTGGTATATACAACTGTCATACCCAACTCTTGGTTAAGCTGTCGAATTTTGTCTAACACAATTGTTTGGTTGTGGTAGTCCAAAGATGAGAATGGCTCATCTAGAATTAACACATCACATTGAGATGTGAGAGCTTGAGCAATCATGACTAGTTGTTTTTGCCCCCCACTTAGTTGGTTAAAATTACGCTCGCTAAGATGAGTTATTTGCATCATTTCAATGTAATAACGTGCTAGACCGAAATCGTTGCTATTAGGTGTTTTTGTCAAACCGAGGTAACGAGCACGCCCCATAAGTACAATATCAAGTACGCTGTAGCTAAATGGCATATCAAAAAGCTGTGGCACATAGCCAATAACACCATCGACCGAAATAGCACCTTGGCTAATAGATTTACTGCCTATCAGTGCGGTTAACAATGTCGTTTTACCGACACCATTAGCCCCCATAATGGCCACCACATCACCTTTATCGATAGTGATGCTATAGTTACTCAAAATTGTCATAGAGTCATGACAAAGACTAACTCTGTCGATATTAATCATTGTTCCACCCACTATTTGATTGTGATCTACGCAATATAAATGCAAACAGCGGTACACCAATAAGTGAAGTCATAATACCAATTGGAATTTCTGCATCTGACATCGTACGCGCAGCATTATCGATAGCGAGCATAAAAATACCACCAATAAGAGCTGCAGTAGGAATGAGGCGAATGTGATTTGCGCCGACCAAAAAACGAGCGACATGGGGAATGATTAATCCTACCCAACCAATTGCGCCAGCTGTTGCTACAACTCCTGATGAAATTACCGCCATGGCAATCAGCACAATCCAGCGAACTTTATTAAATGGTGTACCGAGCGCACTTGCTCGTTCTTCTCCCATCGATACGATATTCATTTGATAACGTAATAAATAAATTATAATTGACGATGGCAATACAGTTAGCAACAATATAACTAACGAATCATAGCTGACAGCAGAAAGACTACCCATTAACCAGTAAGTTATCGAAGGTAGTTTCGAAAAAGGGTCAGCCAACAGTTTAACAATTGAAATAGCAGCTCCAAAAAAAGTAGAGATAATAACGCCAACTAAAACAAGAGTGAGCACTGATGTACGGCCATTAATACGAGCTAATAGCATCACAGCAAATACACTAAGCATGCCAAATATAAAAGAGAGCAACACAGTCATTATGGTGCTTTCAAACAACAATATAGCTAGCGTCCCACCAAAGGCGGCACCAGATGTGACGCCAATGATAGTGGAATCAACTAGAGGGTTTCTAAATAAAGCTTGAGCGGCTACACCTGAAACTGATAAACCTATTCCGATAAGAATCGCAGCCAAAATGCGCGGCATACGAATCAATTCGACAACACGCGACTCAATAGTAGACCAAGTGATATCCGAACTTGAAATAACATTATCAAGTAGAATCATTATCACTTTATCAAAAGTGATATCATAACGCCCTAAAGTGGCAGAATAGAACGTCAGCATAACTAATATACCGATTAATCCTAGAATACATTTATCACGTGAAGGTCGGTAATATACGATATTATTCATCCTTTAAGACCAAATTTTTTCTCATAATCATGGCTAACTTTGTTTTGTTCAGTCTGCATTATGCGAATGTACTGATTTTCGCTAATATCAACACCATAAATGGTCTTGTAGGCATGACGAACCTTATCTATAAATGAGCTATTGGTGAACAGCTCTGGGTAAGATATATGAGCAAGCCATTGCATAGTTAAATAAGCTTCTGAAGCATCAGGAGAACGATGAAATAATGGTACTTTGTAAACGTTGCGATTTTTTACTGCATGCAGATCAGCTAATAAAGGATTTGTGTAGAAAGCATTCGGAGTAAGCTGCTCAGCCCATGCTGGGATGATAATCATCTCTGGATTCCATATATAAAGCTGCTCTACATTGATTGTTTTCCACCACTCAGCATTGTCATCGTGGCCCAAATTATCAACACCACTAATGGAGTAATCTCGTGAATTATTGGCAATAATACGAATGTTTTGATCTAGTTGGTCAATTTCCAACATAGTGGGATAGTTGTTTTTATTAATTGAAGATAATGTGGATTTTAACGTATCGCTGGCTTGATTAGCGGAATTAATAATCATTTTAGCACGCTCAATATTACCGGAAATATAACCTGACATCAAAACAGTACTTTGACGGTCTAAATCACTACAGCATGGCCACGTCGCAACAGTTAAACCTACACGTTCTAGCGGCTCACTTAACTTAGGGTCGTACCCCCATTGGAAAATAAGATCTGGGTTATACTTTAAAATAGCTTCAACATTAGGCACGAACTTATCTTTAGCGGCATCCGCTGATACGGATTTCAAGTATGGAAAAAAGTCAGAATAAAGCCCGTTAATGATAGTCTTTTTTGACTTTGCAGTCATACTGATGATGGTTTCAGGTTTTTGGCTAACCGCACTGTAAATAATCGGGGCAGAGCTTGCGATCGCAACAATCTTCTGTGGATACTTATCTAAGGTAATCAACTTTCCGCGACTATCTTCAAAAGTAACATCTGCATGTGAGAAGCCAGCAGTAAAGAGGGCACTATAAAAAATAATATAATTTAGTTTTTTCATTATTGTATTCCAATATTATGTGAAACCACACTATAATTCAAATGGTAATAATAATGAATCTCATTTCAATAAAATCAACCCCCCCCCCCCTTTAAAGGTAGGCCAACGAGTGTATGTAATGATATATCGGATTTTTCTATATACCAAAAAATTCAGAATCTAAAATAAAGTTAAAAATCGAACTCAAATCTAGCGTTACGCTAAACTTACTAGTGGAAACTGGTTGCGCATTGCTTAAAATCATAAAAACCATCACTGAACATTACCAATTTCGAAAAAATAAGTTAATAAATTAAACAGGCCTTATGTTATTTAGTATTTCTCATGTCATCTAAAAGTTTGTAATACTACAATCATCACGGTTAAGTAAACAACATAAGAAGCAAAAATGACTGCGCATAACGCATGTTATGTAAGATAAAACACAATAAATATTACTAGGTAATATTTATTGTGTAAAAAGAACAATAGGCGCCTACGGCGCAAATCAAAAGGACTCAACCTCTTCCATTGTTGCCAATAAATCGTTTATCCTATCGCCATGCACGCATATAAACCCCTGAAACAATTATTTAATAGTCAAAATAACTGGCTTAAATTTCTTCATAATAACAAAGCTAACCTAAGAGCGGTCGTGATTGAAAATGTCACAAAGATGCTGTCCTGTGGGACAGCGGCTTTTGGCTCTCGCGAATATCATTGTTGCAACCCTGACTGTACCCATATCAAATATATTCACCAAACCTGTAAATCTCGAGCGTGCAGTAGCTGTGGCATGAAAGCCACAGAGCGATGGATACAAAAGCAACAACATGTCTTCCCTGAATGCGAATATCAACACATCACCTTTACCCTTCCAAACACGCTATGGCCTATCTTTCGTCATAACCGTTGGCTGTTAAATAAATTATTCAAATGTGCTGCAAACATTCTGCTGGGATGGGCAAAAGATAAAGGAATAGATGTCGGTATCTTTTGTGCTCTTCATACTTACGGTCGAAAACTGAATTGGAATACGCACTTACATTTATCGGTCACTCGTGGGGGAATTTGTGAACGTACCGGTTTATGGAAACCCATTTACTTCCAAATGAAAACGACAGAGCCTTGTTGGAGAGCGGCTATCGTCAGTTTATTGGGTAAGGCTTATTATGAGCTTGATTTATCAAGCGAAGAATGCCCCTATATCCGTAATAAAACGGATTGGTCACGCTTTTTAAGCAGTCAATATAATCGTCGTTGGAAGCTTCATTTTGCTAAAAAGACAAATAATGTAAAACCGACGATGAACTATCTTGGTCGGTATTTAAAACGGCCCCCAATTTCAGCGTCACGTTTAAGTCATTACGCCAAAGGCGGAATGATAACGTTTAATTATTTAGACCATCGAACAGGAACAACAGACAGCCTAACATTATCACCAGAAGAGATGATAAGACGGATAGTAGAGCACTATCCTGATAAACATTTCAAGATGATCCGATACTACGGTTTTTTATCAATGCGTCGTCGTGGAGAAGCTCTGCCTAGAGTTTATGCAGCTTTAGGTATGACAATAGAAGCTGAGCCGAAAATGCCAGGGTATGCCGCAATGTTAAAAGGATATGTAAAAGTAGATCCGTACGAATGTATTTTATGTGAAAGTCGTCTGGTGTTTACGAATTTCCGAGTCGGAAATTCGGTCAATGATTTAGTCACCCATGCGATAGTTCAGTCAGAATTGAGGGCAGCATAATAAGGTTTGTAGGATAAGTGTATCTAAAACTCATGAAATAGGGCTAAAACAGTTATAAAATCCCCGATAATTATATTTTCGATACCTTTTAAAAAAACAGCGATGGTGAAATTGGCTTTTTTAGACGGGCCAATGCTAACTCAGCAACATTCAAATTCCTTACCTTCGAGTGTTAAATATTTTATTTAACGTTCACTACGTGAAATCTAGCTAACTAACATCCTCAAAAAATAATTACAGCCACGTAGCTAACGCTCAAAACCGCCTCTCACTTTCAATTTTACCTTCTGCTGAGGTTCTACTTCCGTCTTACTAATTGCTTGCTCAAGTTCGACACTTGATCGCTCAAGTGATTTACTTGCTCGTTGAGCATCTTGTTTTCCTTCGAGGTAATGGAAAACATTTCTTCCAATCTTTTGTACGCGCTCTGAAAGTCTTGATGTTGCTTCTCGTGCTGTTCCTGTAAAATCTCGAATGCGTTCAAAAGCTGCTTTTCTAATTCGGTCATAATTTATTTCCACTTGATTACATACTTGTCCATTTCCGTCTGATATGTGTCTTGAATTATCGCCCCTTTCGGTAGCACTAGGTAGTTTACTCCGTCTGACGTGATCACTTTGACGTTGTATTTTTCTAATTCTTTCATCTTTTGGTTCTGTTTTCTGATGATCTCCAAATTCTTTTTTATTTGGTTCCCTTGATAATAAAGCACGCCCCAACTCACCAAAAGAAGGTTGATTAACATGACTGGCATCCAAAACCATGTCTTTAATATTAAGCATTTTAGACGCCGATTCTGTGCGTGGATAACGTCTTTCATTTTCAGTTCGCTTAATCTCAACTCCTTTTCTATAAACGCTTCGTGCTTGTTGAACTCGTTCTTTAATGTCTGCTTCGTATCGATCGCTTGCTGCTGTGATTTCTCCTCGAAGTTTTTCGCTAAATCGGAAATCTTGCTCATAAATATGTCCCTTTAATCTGATATTTCGCCCACCTTCGGGATCCGAAATTGAGATGCTTTTTGGGGTTTCTCTTGCTATATCGAAACCCTGTTCCTTTAAAATATTTTTAATATCATCCCTATTCTTAATTTTAGGGTTGTACTACAAAAGCGGTAAAAAACGCCCACTTACCCATGGTATCATATTGATATATAAGTAATTAATATATGGCTTTATTCTAGGGTTTACCGAAACTATCAAACTATCAGTAAAGCCAGTATCCGCTCTAAATCAAATTCATCATCATTTGCGGAATCTCTGGTAAAGTCGTATTGGCCGTGAAGGTTGATATGACGCCAAGTTAAAACCGAACCGTTGAGGATGGATTGAGCGGCATTAGTACGCTCTTCCACACCATTTAAATTTGCCAAATATTGCGATAGATATAGATAGTTCCATAGCACAATTGAGTTTTGAATGAGCATCTTGCAAGCTGCCGTGAGATCTTGTTCGTCTTTCTCCCCTTCTTGTATCTCCTGGTTATTCGCAAAAAATATTGCTTTGGCAAGCTTGTTGGATAATTCAACGCGATTAAGTTGTTTTTCTATCCGCTGACGCAATTCCATATCATCATAATACGTCAATAAAAAATTAGATTTCATGATGCGGCCAAACTCTTTAAGTGCATTATAGAGAGGCATTTGTTTGGTATAAGAGTTAAGCCTAGAGAATAACCGTGAGGCAGACGCTTTTTTGAGTTTTATCGTCACCATAAAACGTAAAATATCCTCCCAATTATCTTTGATTAATTTTTTCCTGATTGCCCGACTAGGCCTTATTGTATGCCCTTTTTCTGAGTGTAAACTCTTACCATCAAAATCATAAATGGTTTGGCTTCCTAGCCCTTTAATTCTCGGCGCAAACGATGTCCCCATAAAATGTGCAGCACCAAATATTGACTCGGTATATCCATGCGTATCAGTACTATGGATATCACTCTTCACAACATCATTATGAGTGATGCCATCGAGCACATATGCGGCTTCTCGTTCAGATGCGCTTATTACCGTTGAGTAAAAAAGTGCCTGACGTTCATCTATAAAGGTATAGACTGTAGAGCCTTTTTCACTGCCAAAATATTTAAAAGAATAGGTGGAATTTAACGAATCAACAGACACGTAGTATTTCTGTCCATCACTGCTTGTATGCAACTGATTTGCATCATGTCTGTATGCGTTAGCAAGAGATAGTTTATCTATGTAGCTAACAATACTGTCACTGGCCGCCTGAATGTTTTTGAGATCAAAGAACCACTTAACCGTGTTATTCAGGACATCTTCACTAATACCCACCGAAATATTTGCGATCCGATTTAATCCCAGGTTACACCCTTTACCAAGGAGGCCGGCTAACAGTACATTCAACGAGGGTTTCATTTTTTTGTGCTTATTGGAAAAGTGTGTGAAGCAGGATTTAAAATCACATACTTGGTTAACATCAGCCAGAATTTTTTGGATTGGTACATAGCCATTCTGCATAAGTGTGTCGCCCACAAAACCAAAATCATTGTTATCAATTTTAGGTGTTTTTACTTTAGGTCTGTTGTCACTATCAAGTTGAAAGTATGGGTTTTTACCTTCGACCAACCGGATATTTACATCATGGTACTTAATATTGAGTTTTTTTCGTAATCCATCCAACACCGTTGAAACGTTACTAAACTCCCAAAGCCCTGCCGCTTGAAGTAACTTGTCTCGATCCTTTGCCCAGGTTTCTTCATCAATAAGGTAATCAAATATTCCTTTGTATTTATAAGTAGCATCGAAAATAAGTTGACCTGCTTTAATGTCATCTGCAACATGAAAAAATAGCAGTGCTTTGTATAACGAAACTCTAAATTTGCCTTCTCTAACAACTGCATCACGCTCTGCTTGATTTAAAAATTCTAGCGGTGGATTGTGCCCAACATCACCATCGGATAAGCTGAAGTGATTAATTGCAGAGAGTAATTCTTTGTTAGTACTTCGATCTGAAAACTCTACTATTTTTAGTATATTTGACACCCTACGCTGTAACTTTAATGATAACGACTCTACAATATCAAAATATCGGCCATTCCCTGTCAAAGCGGCAAGAAACGACTCCATTTCACGAATATTATCTTGTTCTTTTTTATCATAGGATCTCAAACTTTCTTCTATAAGATTTTCCAATTGCCGAACAACTTCGGTGTCAGAAAGTGGGGATTGCGTAACAATATCAATCACTCGATTTCTGAATTTGGTTAAATTCTTGTTTGATTTTGAAACAACTTTTATGGCTGTGTTTCTGCCTGATTGCTGTTCTTTTTCAATTTGTTGCAATTTTGCAGTTAATTGTGACTTGGTAGACAATGTTGATTTTAGATAGATATCAATGAGGGTATCTTGCCGTAAATAAAACTGATGTTTTAAATAGGCCAACATATGCAGATAAGCTTTGTGAGTGCTAGAAAAACTGGTCAACTGAAAGGTTTGTGCTTTTTTCACCCAGGTAGCGAAGTATTCCGTTGCTTGATCTGTTAATTGCAAGTGGTGCGTTAATGTTTTAACGCTCAAATGATAGCTCTTTACCATTTCAAAAGTTTCAACATTTTTCTGGATCTCTGTTGGCTTAACTGACTGGTTAATTGTCTTTAAACTTGTAATGGGTGGGCGAGAAAGAGGACGAGTTTTGTCTATTGAATTAAATAATGTTTGGAGTGATTCATTTTGTTCTTTAGTCATTTGCTTTTTTATAATGACAAGTAATTGTTCTTCATAATCGTTGAAGTGAACGGTAATATAAGCGGAAAGTTTACTGTAAGTAGGGATAATTAGCTTATTGCTCCAACAGTATTCAACGAGGGCCTTAATAACCTTTCGAGGAGAAAGCTGTTGCTCGATAAACCACTTTGCATGATAATTTAATTTTTCATCATGAGATTCATCGGGTAATTTCCAACCTGATAGTGACAATATATTATCCCGATGATATTTACGTGAAGTATCACTGTAAAGGTTAATATCAATTTTTTCAGTTATTTCTAGCATGTTACAAACATATTTAATATCACGTTTTCGGAAGTCCTCTTTGACGTAAAACTTCCCTGATGCTCTAAAGTAGCCAAGTTGAAGTATAAACCCTACTCGATTTATATCTGTCCTAAGTTTGTTAAAACCTGATCGTTTTATTTCGCTCGATATCGAAAAATAACGCGAACGATCAATTTTATAAAATTTAGGTGGTGTATCAAAGTCACGTTGTTCTTTTGGCGTAAAAATAGCAAGTTTGGTCATAACGGGATTCTTATTTTTAATGGTAAGGAATTTCAATGTTTCTTACCATCGAGATAGATCGACGGTGATCACTTCCTTTTGCTCTAACGATCACGCTACATCCCTAGTTCTAGCTAAGCTAGTTGAACAGTTAAAGTTTGTATTCATTATATTTTCATTAATGACATTTAAGTAAACCCTAATGTCATCATAAGCAGATTTAACTATCATCGGTGTGTCGTTTTATTGTTTTCAGTCGTTTTTCATTTATAGTTTTATGATAAATGTTATTGAGGTAGAAAATGAAATATATTAGTTTTATTTTGTTGATTTTCCTTTTTGGTTGCTCGATCCAAAAAAATGAAGAAATGTGGTTTTCGAGTAATGGAAAGGTGGCGACTGATAATGAAATGCTTCAATGTTTTAAAAAGTGTTCATTTGATAATGTATTATTTAAACGCTTGGCCAATGCTGATATTAACGGCGATTTTAATGAGGCTTATGCTCAATTATTAGATGCTGTTCAATGTATTGAACATTCAGGATATGAAAAAAGAGTACCTAAATAAGTCCAGCCATAGTAGTGACTCAGGCGTTAAAATCATTCATTACTTCATTGTCATGTAACATTAAGGTAGCTCCTAATGTTACCCATTTGAGGCTTGATCTATTTAAAAATGTCTTCAAGTGAAGAACGAAAAATTTCTTTATCTTTATCAGTTAAATCTTTATAGGCAATTTTAAGATCGTTAATCAAAGTGTATAAAGATTTAGGGATCCTCATTTGACGTGTTGGCTCTTCTTTCTTTCTTCCTGCGTTTAGGCGTGCGCCACCATGTCGAGAAGATAGAAAATAAGATTTCAAATTATCAGTAATTGGATTTATTGATTGATAAAGAATGTCCATTTCATCGTGAATTTTCACATTTAAAGAATACGGAATAACATCAAAATCTTCTTTGCACGTTGCTAATTCATCATATAAATCATTTAGTTCAATAGCGTAACCATGCAAAAATTCAATGGCTTCATTAATATAAATATCTTTTTCTTCTGATTTTATTTTAATCAAGAAAATTTTGTAATAGCCATTCAACAGACCAAGTAGATATGGAAAGTCCTTACATTTATCGTCTGGTATGTCTTTATTCATTTCTGAGATAAAATTCTGAGCAGAATCATACATATCATCATTTTCAGAAATATATAGTTTAGATAATATGTCATAATAAGTTTTTTCATAATACAACCTATCAGTTAAATCACTATCAGTTAAAATATGTTCAAACTTGGTAATATTTTTCTCATATACACTTATATAATGCTTATAAAAATCAATTGAAAATTCCATAATTAACCCCTTTATTTATATGAGTTGATTATACTTTACAATTTTGAATTTTGCACCACAAATCATATTTAAGCTAAAATACATATCGTCAATATGTATAATACATTATGGGAATATGTTCAATTGGTAAGAAATAATGAAATTTAGTCGTGTCAAAGAAGGTGAGTTTAAGCGTCTGGTTGATACTAAGACGATAACCACTCTTATTGCTCAAGAGTCGAATAATGAACACAATAAGTTTTCACTATTTGGTATTGATGAAAAGAATCAACTTGGTTATGCCGTCCGTCATGGGCGTATTTATGAGCTAAGAACGTGGCGGTTAGATATTTTAAGTGCGCTTGTAAAATCATTAGGCTTTACTTCAATAGAAGTCTATTTTTCTAAAGTAGGGAAGAAGTAAAACATGGGTGCTTGTGGCCTATACCTTACAATCTGAAATCGGGTAGCTGTTTCCAGCTACCCGTCCAGCTTCTATCTTGATTCGTAGGCAAGTGTTGCCGTTATTATCGTACTACCTGATTGATACGAAAAATCACACAGTGAATCACGTACCATCCAAAGACCAATTAAAATAGTCATACAAATGACTACCAAACTCGTTACAGCCGATTTTTTTAGCATTTTACTTGCCTCTTATTAAAATAGAGACTAAGATCCGTATTGTTGAAGTACATATCTAAAGCCTCGTTAGTGAATGAAAATTTACTTTCGGGGTTTTTAGTTATCTACCGTCTACAAAACTTACGTTATGCTTTCGGTTGATAGCCAAAAGCACCCGCAGACATTCTACCTTAAACGCTTTAGCAAATCCTAGCTTTTCATATATACCGTCATTTTTTGCTCGTTTTATTTCTTATATTTACCGTTATCCCTCATTAAATAATATGTAGTAATTTCCTATAGTGTCGTAATTTGCTACATATGTTTTCTAGCGATAACCTGTTTTTATTGCCGTTTTAACGCTCAATTATCGTGTTTATATTTTTTATTTAGGGCGTTTTTTTCTGTCGAAAAAGGGTCATTTCCTCGCGTTGCTCGTCCTCCGATAACCTTTATCCGTAAAGAAACTGAGTTTCTAACGGCTAGTAGGTTCCTGTCGTTATTCCCCCCAACGCAAAACAATATCAAAAGCCAGTGCCAAAGCAAAATCAACGGCTTTCACTTCTGTTTCTTTGTTCTTGTAATCGTCGATAGCGGTTTCATTGCGTCATTGTTTTTCCTATGGGTGACTTTTCATATCGTCTCGCAACTTCCTGTAAATCGTTTCTCACCACAACCTATTGGACAAGGGTATATAAACGCTTCGCGCCCTTGTCCAATAGAACGATGGCAAGAAATCGAACAGTCAGGCGACGACGAAGATGAAAACTCACTTAACCACAGGAAAAACAGCCATGACTTACTCAACAGCTATCAACTCAACAATCACTAAAGAAACAGAAGCGACAAACGTATCCTCGTTTGAGCAGTCAGACTCAAGCAAAAATGAAATGGGTAAAAAGCGTAAAATAAGTAGAAAACGTGCGGTGGTTAGAGTCTCTAAAGACATTTATCAAATGGTAACTGATCGCATTATTGCTGCGTTAGAAAATGGAGTGAAACCGTGGGCATGTCCGTGGGATAGAACTAATGAGTGTTCAATGTTACCGATGAACTTTAAAACAAAAACAAATTATTCAGGGGTAAATATTTTACTGCTTTGGAGTGAAACGGTAGAGAAAGGTTTTACAAGTCCTTACTGGTTGACATACAAGCAAGCCAACGAGCTAGGCGGAAACGTTATTAAAGGACAAAAAGGTACAACTATTGTGTATTACAAAAGTTGGGAAAAAGAAAACGAAGACGGAAAAATAGAAACCATTCCAATGTTAAAAACCTTCACGGTGTTTAACATTGATCAAGTGGACAACATCGAAAAACCAGTGGCGATGGTGAAAGAAAGTAGAGAGAAAAACGAGTTTGTGACGTTGAACCACGTAGAAAATGCGATTAAAAATACTAACATGACAATTAATCATTGTGGCGTTCGTGCTTTTTATTCACCAGCTCATGACGAAATTACATTGCCAATGGTTGACCGTTTTAATTCTTCTTATGATTATTATGCGACGGCATGGCATGAGTTGGTTCATTCAACAGGTCATAAAACCCGTTTAGACCGTGATTTAAAAAATGGATTTGGGTCAAAAGATTATGCGTTTGAAGAATTAATTGCAGAGTTAGGCGCAGAATTTTGTTGTGCAGATTTGGGAATAGTAGGGGATGTTCAGCATGAAAGTTATATTGCAAGTTGGTTAGAGCGTTTAAATAATGATAAGAAATTCATTTTTAAAGCTGCCAGTCAAGCGAGTAAAGCGCATCAATGGCTACTTAAATCGTAAATTGATAAACCAGTCTTCGGACTGGTTTTTTGCGTGCGAGACTCATTCTTCGCCTCGCCACAATGAGCCTAAAGGCTCACTCGAACTTACCCACATACCCACAATAGGCTGGAAATAATTCTAACGGTTTCCAGTTATCCTTATGTGGATATGATGGATAAGTTCGAATTATGCGTTGAAATTTTATCTATAGTATTTGGCTATAGCGACGTTTTTTGCTATATATAATTTAACGAATGTAATATACTAACTGTACAGTAAATAACGGCATAGTATTTTTGTAAGGATGGATCGAGTATGTTGTCACAGAAAGAACAGTTAGAGCTTATTATACTTAGGTTTAAAGGTAAGGAATTTGAATGTTGCTGAGTTAGCATTGGCCCGTCTAAAAAAGCCAATTTCACCATCGCTGTTTTTTTAAAAGGTATCGAAAATATAATTATCGGGGATTTTATAACTGTTTTAGCCCTATTTCATGAGTTTTAGATACACTTATCCTACAAACCTTATTATGCTGCCCTCAATTCTGACTGAACTATCGCATGGGTGACTAAATCATTGACCGAATTTCCGACTCGGAAATTCGTAAACACCAGACGACTTTCACATAAAATACATTCGTACGGATCTACTTTTACATATCCTTTTAACATTGCGGCATACCCTGGCATTTTCGGCTCAGCTTCTATTGTCATACCTAAAGCTGCATAAACTCTAGGCAGAGCTTCTCCACGATGACGCATTGATAAAAAACCGTAGTATCGGATCATCTTGAAATGTTTATCAGGATAGTGCTCTACTATCCGTCTTATCATCTCTTCTGGTGATAATGTTAGGCTGTCTGTTGTTCCTGTTCGATGGTCTAAATAATTAAACGTTATCATTCCGCCTTTGGCGTAATGACTTAAACGTGACGCTGAAATCGGGGGCCGTTTTAAATACCGACCAAGATAGTTCATCGTCGGTTTTACATTATTTGTCTTTTTAGCAAAATGAAGCTTCCAACGACGATTATATTGACTGCTTAAAAAGCGTGACCAATCCGTTTTATTACGGATATAGGGGCATTCTTCGCTTGATAAATCAAGCTCATAATAAGCCTTACCCAATAAACTGACGATAGCCGCTCTCCAACAAGGCTCTGTCGTTTTCATTTGGAAGTAAATGGGTTTCCATAAACCGGTACGTTCACAAATTCCCCCACGAGTGACCGATAAATGTAAGTGCGTATTCCAATTCAGTTTTCGACCGTAAGTATGAAGAGCACAAAAGATACCGACATCTATTCCTTTATCTTTTGCCCATCCCAGCAGAATGTTTGCAGCACATTTGAATAATTTATTTAACAGCCAACGGTTATGACGAAAGATAGGCCATAGCGTGTTTGGAAGGGTAAAGGTGATGTGTTGATATTCGCATTCAGGGAAGACATGTTGTTGCTTTTGTATCCATCGCTCTGTGGCTTTCATGCCACAGCTACTGCACGCTCGAGATTTACAGGTTTGGTGAATATATTTGATATGGGTACAGTCAGGGTTGCAACAATGATATTCGCGAGAGCCAAAAGCCGCTGTCCCACAGGACAGCATCTTTGTGACATTTTCAATCACGACCGCTCTTAGGTTAGCTTTGTTATTATGAAGAAATTTAAGCCAGTTATTTTGACTATTAAATAATTGTTTCAGGGGTTTATATGCGTGCATGGCGATAGGATAAACGATTTATTGGCAACAATGGAAGAGGTTGAGTCCTTTTGATTTGCGCCGTAGGCGCCTATTGTTCATTATTAATGGGCTTGGCCGTGATATTCACGCCTTCCGATACAATGTGATAAACAGGCTTAAACTCACTATCAAGCCCTTTTTCCCATTGAGTAATGACCTGTTTATCGACAACAGTCGATAATTCCCACGACTCAGAGGTTGGCAACAATACGGTGGATTGGTATTGTTGCTCGTTTGAGAAATCATACGACACATTCACAAGCTCAGCGTGTACGGAAAATGAAAGAAACGCCATTACTGGAAGTAAAACGCAGTGTTTCATAAACTAATCCTTATCTTAATTCTTGTGCCCTTTTGGTGGCACGTCGGTAATCAATACGTGATGTCCAATTGTCCTTTGTGACTGGCGACGAATAATTACGCTCTTCACAGATAAAGGCAAACAGTCCCATACGATTAAGTAAGTCAGTTTGTACATCCACATTATGACAACGTAAAAACACAGTTTTTGCTGCCCCTCGCTTATTAAGTTCAAAGTCAGAAGAACAAGAAATTAAGGTAGCGAAAGGAATGTCATTGGTTTTGTGTGGTGTTGGGCAATGCCCACAACTGGCGGTTAAGTTTACGTCGATTAATTCAATATCATCAAGATTTAAATAAGTGACGTGAGTATTTGATATATGGGCTAAACAAAAACCAATCGCACTATTGATATGACGCTTTACTTCACTGCGTGGAAAATGAAAATCTGGTTGAGGTTTATAGCGACCATAAACCAGTTTTTGCACAAATTGAGATTCATCTTTATCACTTTCGGTGATGTCTGAAAGTGTCGCGTTAAGGGCGTGAAGTTCAGCCATATCCAGTAATGGTCTGTGCTGCTCTTTTTCACCGACTAAGAACAAGGCGTATTGAATGGTGTTATTACCTTATTTGATAAGAGAAGAAACTCACTCAGCGATAAATACTTGGATACTGTATATACATAGTAGGGATGCTTGCTGTTTTTCTGCCTACTGCCAATAGACACACCTGAGTGTTACAAGACTTATTCCCTAGTTTGAGTATGCAGTGTTACGTGTTGGCTTCACGAATGGTTTGACCATTAACAGACGGGTTTTCTTTAGTGGTTGTCACGCACTAAAACCAAGTATTTATCGCTGAGTGAGCTTGTGATGCTATGTGCATCGTTGAGTCATCAATGCGTTTTTTTGCTTCGCCATCAATCCGTTCGGGGCGTGGTTTATGGCCTTCTCGCATGAGGGATATGATAAAAACGGCTTCGCGTATTTCGGTGGGTGTCATTTTCATACACGTCCTTTCTGATTAAGGTTTGATAAGGTTTAATTTGTGTAAATCTCTTAACTACATTGCCATTGGTATCACAGTACCAATGCAGTACGCAGCAAGTGGGATGCTCAGCTAACTGGATCGCTTTATCTACTCTGTTTTTTCTAAATGCTTTCACATTAATTCCTTTGAAAAAAGAAAATCCACTCACATTACAATCAATCGGATACATTGATTACCCAGCCAAAATTAGGGGGTGATATGTCCTTTGGACACTGACAAATTATTATGGGCATTTGTCGTTGATCAGCAAAAATAGAGTCTTGACGTTCACACGCGAATAGTCTGGTAGATGATCTGCCTTGGCATTAATTGTTAAAGAGCGATAGATCCAAAAAGTGGATCTTCATTCAAAAAAGAAAACTAACGGATATTAGTTAGTTTTTGTTGAATGTCTTTTTTGACGATAGCAAGGGCTTCTGCGCGCTTACTGCGTCCATTTCTTTCAGCTTGAAGTTTTAGTAAGTGATTTGTCTCTTTATCGAGTTCAAACCAAAGACCGATAGCTCCTTGCTTTTTGTTTTTGCTCATTCAATAACCTTGAGGGTTTCAGCCTGTAAAAAGTACTGTATGGATGATCATTAGTAAGGATGATAATTAAACAATTGAACATTGTAAAGTTTAAAATAGACAAGAATCGACAAAAATCGACAAAAAATAGCTAATAATTAAAAAATTAGCTATTTTCTTTAGATTCGGGAGTTAGAAATGACAACAATTGGCGAAAGAATTAAGTCGTTAAGATTAAATCAAGGACTTTCGCAAGAATCTTTAGCTGAGAAAATAAATGTTACAAAATCTACCATTTCTCAATGGGAAGTTGGAAAAGCGCAACCAAAGAATAAAAATTTATTATCGATAGTTACGTTTTTTGATACGACTTATGAATATTTGAAAGGGGGAGGCGAAATAGATGATCGTTGTCCCCGTGTAGTATCGGTTCCATTTTATAATGTATCAGTCGCTGCTGGTTTAGGTATTATTAATGATTCTGAAACTTATACGTATGTAGATATTGAAAATTTACAGGTGTCAAATATTGAACATCTAGTATCACTAACCGCTAGCGGTGATTCAATGGAGCCTGTGCTTAAAGATGGTTCCATTCTTGTAGTTGACACTCAAAGTAAAAATATTATTGATGGTCATATGTATGTATTTAGACAAGATGATTTACTTCGAGTGAAATTGATCTCATATGAGAAAAACCATTTGATAGTTACGAGCTACAATAAAGAATATAAAGATGAAATGTATAAATTTTCTGAATTGGATGATTTAAATATTATTGGACAAGTTATTTGGCATTCAACGAAACTTAACTGAAATTGACTAAAATGTACTTTATAATAATACATATTATGGATATAATAGGCCTAACTTAATTTAAAGTGCATTACATAGCACACTACTACATAGTTTCTTATGTAGTGTATTTTTTAAGCTAGAGTGTGTTAGACTGTCAATCTAACTATACAGCATTCGTAAAAAAGCCGACTACCTCAACAGGGTCGGCTTTTTTTATACTTAAAATTTGTTGAAATAACAATCGGTTGATCTTTGTGATCTTTTCCTATAGATTAGTTATCAATGTTTGAGGTGACACTTAAACAGCCCTATAAACTGTTGAGAATCTAAAGATGAACTTATTTCAATGTTGCCTCTGGCAACCCATAACACAAAGACGCAATTCCTATCACCGTAATGCCTTAGCTTATGCTATCAGACGTTATGATGAGGATGTGTCTCATGAGCATTTCTGATCTTCTCTCTAAAATTCAAATCAAAAAACAATATGATGCTGAATATCGTTCTAAACGTAAAAATCGTAAGCATGAGCTGATTGAACTTCATCGTTCTGTTGTTGCTGATGAAAACAAAAAGAAGCCTAAGACCCCTTTTAAATTCGATTTTCGCTCTCGTCGTTTGCTGCGCAGTGGCAAATGGGAAATCTTGCCGCCTGAATACGCACGTATTTTAAAATCGTGTGAAGAATTTATAGCTAACCCGAACCGTTTCCCTGCATTAAATGCGTGGGGAGGTGAAGGCGTTAATAATATTCAATGCCGACGACTCGTTGCTAACGTACTTGCATGTATCATTGTAAATACTGATCTCATTGGTGGCCGCATTGGTTTACCAACGGAAGCTGGGCTAAAAACGATCAGTTATGATCACTTACAAGAAGATTATGCGTTGCGCTTTGGTCGTTTTATTTCGCCTAAATCGTTCGCTAAAGCGATCTCATACTTGAAGCGCGCTGGTTATCTTCACAGTGAGCGTATCAACGTTTGTGTCGATCTGAAAGAAGGGACTATTCGTAGTGCCCCTGCGTATAAACAGTTCTCTGAGCGTTTCTTTAGTGACTTGAAAGTGGTTCGTTACAGCAATATTTGCCAACTCATTATTGCGTCTCGTAAGCGTCAAGAGAAAAAAGGCTTACGTTTCTCTTGGGTATCGTTCCGAACCCTTGCCAATGGCGTACAAGAAGTATTTAACGCGGATAAGCTCAATAATGTAGCTCAAAGTGTTACTGCTGTCTTTGATGCTTACTTGCCACATCCTGCCCCTCATTAACTATGATTAAACGTATCCGCGAAAGCGGAGGCATTCTCACATCTAAAATTCATAGAGCCTGATTTTTACCCCTATTTTTACCTGTTTATCTGATTAACTACAATAATTATCGTTGTTTTTGGCTTACTTTCGTGTGGCTGTGGATTAATTTTGTTATCCACAATAAAGGTAGTGCAATAAATTATCCTTAAAAAAAAGCACAATAAAGGCTACGAATACACGGCTGCGCTTATGAGTACTAACGTATTAGTACTTTGTATTTATATAAATAATTAAATAAATATTTAAGAAAAACAAAGAGCAGAACATTAAGTACCTCCCATTAATTTTCAATTTACTCTTCAAACACAAAAAGATTTCAGAAGAAAATTAACAGGCCCCCAGCCAGTTCAATTTCATTACACATGAATAGACCATCACCCTACTGGCTGCGCTGAAGATTTCTTTTGTCATCCGACAGGAAACACAATACATCCTGGTTATACTCCGAACTTTAAGAGCATTCTTGCAGAAAAGGGGCTGAGGTTACTTTAAATGTAGGGATATTTGCTCGTATATTGGTTTCTATAAGGTATTGTGGAAGTGAATGACTCTGACTTACTAAACAACGGTATCATCGAGCCATGACCGTTACCGCTCTCTTTTCCTGTATCGCTTTGTATTTCAAACAGGTTAAAAACCTGCTTAAAATGAAATACATCCCATTAAGGGGGTTGAGCACCAATAGAGCAGAAAACAACGATAAGATGATTAACCTATTGTTATCTATACGAATTTAAAAGAATAAATAATGATTTACTTTTCTTGCATACTGTATAAAAATGTACTGGTTATATATACAGTTAATTGTGAGGTTATTATGCGTATTGAAATGATTTTAAATTCCGCTTTTCTACCAAGAAATGGAACCGCGCTTATTCAACAAGAAATGGAGCGTCGAGTATGGCAACGTTACCCTGATGCACGTATCCGATTACGAAAAGGTACAAGCAATCATTTAGAAATCTATGCTCCTAAAAATGACAAAGAAGCAGCCAATAAGCTGATTGAAGAAATGTTTAATGATGCTGAGGAATGGCTTTATGTGTGAGCGTTGTCGTCGTGAATTTAACAGTATGTATTCCAATACGCCTGTCTATTAGGGGGCAGTTTGGATATCGAAAATTATTGTACGTTAAGAGCAAAATTTGTTCAGTTCGTACCGCTAACCCATTGATTACTTCAATTGACTATCGTTTTTAAGTTGTCGTACAAAGGCTATCGCATTTAAGTTAGCGCATTGATGTTATTACTGCTGCAATTCCCTATCTCATTGAGGTACACCCAAACGGGATAGATCACATCAGTATCACTACCGTACAATAATGTCCGATATCCAAACTCTCCCCAAATACATCAAAATGGTCAACCGCTTCCCTTTCCTGATAAAATGGATGCTTTATGGCGATTGGCATTAGGATTACCTTCTCTGCAATAGCCTACTCTTTTTTTAGTGAGCACCATGAGCAAACTTAAATACCATCAAGCCTTTACCAATTTAACCACTCTTGCTCTGCTTCATCTGTACAGCTACATGGAAATGTCATCGCGTTTTGTACCGATGAAGAAGCGGAGCGAGCTACTGATTAAGTTTCTAAAGAAACAAATGGCGTTACAGGGTAACGCCATCATAAAGAAAGACATTAAGGTGTTAATTACTCAGGCGCGTCAAGGCAAAAACATCGAGAAAAAATTAGGGGAGTTACACAAAGTGAACTGTCAATATGGCGAGAAATTTACGGATGCAGACCATCTGTTTATCTTACTGACTTATCTTTATGAACAGCATGGCTTTGAATCGACGCTCGACAACTCAGAGATTGAACGAGAGCCTGGTATTATTTATACCGACAGTGAATTAATTGATACCTGCTTTAGTGATGAAAATATCTTATTCAGACCGCTACCTCTTTCTGTCATCATGGATGAGCCAAGCCGATTGGTGGATATTATTAATGGTCATGGAGGGATGTTTATTGCAGAGCATTTATCGACGTCAATTGATAATCGATGTGCGACCGTATTGCTGCATAAAATCCCTACTCCTGAAAAATAAAAGCCTGATAAGGCTTTTATTCTGCAACTGTCCACTTCCCCAATTCTTTTGATGTGAGTAAGTTTTCGGCTATATCGTAAATTTCAATCTTCACCGTTCCCATTGACGATGATGAACGTTTTGCGGCTGGAAGTCCTTTCATTAAAATCGTTTCGCTGCACAGTAACGTCTTTTCATTATTCAGGTAGTTAATTTTAAACACTGACATAGCGCCCTCTTTCTATAAATATAATGTCAAAAAAATTAATGGTTGTAAATTAATTATCCGCTATAACAAAGACTTAAATGCAAATCATTAAAACATGATTTCATGAATTAATTAAAGCATGTTTTAATGATTTAATTGGTGGATTCCTGTGCTATAATGTTTTCATTCTTTCATGGAGTAATGAAAACATTTAATCATTATTTCATGTTTTCATTAAATAATGATTGGTACTATTATGATAATTAGTTTTTTAAGTCAAAAAGGAGGAGTAACTAAAAGTACTTTAGCTAGAAGTATTGCAGTTGCTTTTGCTGATAATAGCTGGACTGTACATATTGCCGATATGGATTGGCAGCAGCAAACATCTTGTAAATGGTCTGCTAGAAGAGATCAAAAAGAAATCCAACCAACAATTACAACATCAGCTCATCGCCGAGTTGAGTCTGCATTAAAATGTGAGAAATCATATAATTTACTTGTTATAGATGGCCGCCCTGCCGCTGATCGGGATTCTATTGTTATAGCGAAAGCATCATCACTAATTGTGTTACCAACGGGTACTTCATTAGATGATTTAGAGCCTCAATTACATTTAGCGAATGATTTGAAAATGAATGGTATACCTGTTGATAAAATCATTTTTTTAATCAATAAGTCGCCTACTGATTCTGAAACAAATAATGCGGTTGAAACAATTAAGGCGTGGGGGTTCAACGTATGTCAAACAGCGATTCCTTTTAAAGCAGGATATTCCTCTGCTCAAGATCAAGGTTTGTCTATTACCGAGACTAGATATCCATCACTTAATAAATTGACATCAAAAGCAATTCAAGAAATTGTTGATTTAATGATTTAATGATTTAATGATTTAATGATTTAATGATTTAATGATCGAGGTTTTTATGAAAAATAATAAAGTAAAAATAGCACCACCATCAGGTAAGCCTACATTAGTAACAGATATGCCAGCAAGTAGTAAAGCATCTAGTGGTGAAGAAACTAAAAATATTCAGTTTAAAGTGACACCAGAAAAACATAATGAAATTAAATCATATGCAGCAGAAAGAGGCTTGTCTTTGAAAGAGTTATTCTTATCATTTTACGAGAATGAAAGAATGAAAGAATGAAAGAATGAAAGAATGAAAGAATGAAAAACCCCTAAGTTCCTCGCCAAAGTCTCCTAGGGGTTAGCGTGACCAACTATTTCAATAGGAATTAATCACAAATGAACTCTACTATTTTAAAGCCTATTTGCATAGTGCTATCTATCGCAACGGCTTCTCTATCTGCAATTTTAACGGCTCAATTCATGTATGGCATAGGGTTAGCTATGGGTGAGCTTATACTAATGACAGCGTTAGGCATTGTGTTAGATTTGGCTAAATGCGCTACACCGTTGTTTGTTCTATTTTTGTTTTCACAAAAACAATACGCTTCTGCGCTGTTTGCTCTGGTATTGAGTATGACGTTAAGTGTTGTTTCGTTCTCTGCATCGGTGGCCGCTTTAGAGCAAGGCGTTGTCGCTAGTCAAAAAAACAGTACTGCTTATCAAGCCGTTTCTCAGCAAATTAAAGAATACACAACCCAAGTGGACGAGTTACGTCTTCTTGCGGCCAAACAACAAAACGCAAACCTCATTACTAAATCGGAAAGAACGCTAGAAAAAATTGAACCTCTTTTAGTTCGTATCGATGATCTTTATCAACGCCAATCGACTCTACCTAGCGAATTGACGGTCTTTGATAAATTCGGTTTGTTGATTAGTTACATTACGTCAGCGGCACTCGAATTAATGAGCTGGTTGTTAGTGTTGGTTTCTAACGCATTGAAACGCAGCCACACGCACTCGAACGCAGTTGTGCGCAGTCATGATAAATCGTCTGCGCTAGAGCTTATTCAGCCTGACTTTATCCAAACGCAGTTAGAAATTGAACCGCAGTCGTGCGCAGTGAATGACGAATATTTTAATGACTGCGTTTCTGAGCCTGTTGATTGTCATGAAGAGGAAGTATTCAGTGACGACCATCTAAAATGTAATGAGCAAGTCTATCTGGAGATCAAGCAAGCGGTATTAGCAAAAGAAGTAAAACCAAGTCAACGAGGAATTGGTGAGAGATTTAAAGGGGTAGGGCGTGATACCATTAATTTTGTGTTAATGGATCTGAAACACGCAGGATTCTTGCGGTCATATAGAAAAGGCTATGCCTTTGCTTAATGGTTTTAAAAAGGAGAGTATCAATGTTATCCCATTCAGTGATGCACAAGATTGCAGATATAGCAGATCTTGCTAGTAAAGAGAGTGGTACATCTTATGAAGAGTACATTCGATTATTTTCAATCTCTTTTGATAAAGAGTTTAAACAGTATCGTCCTATCAATGAAGTGAAGCGATTTGCTAGAGAGTATGGCTATGCCACTAAATCAGAGCGAAATTAGTGAGTGAAATGCGTTGTTATAGCTGTTTTTATAAATGAAAATTAATTTTGTTTTACAAAAAATAAAAATTGCTTTATATGGTCAAGTCTATTTATTTGATGGCAAAAAATATGAGAAAAAGCATTCGGTTTTACGATGATGTCCATTTTCCAAAAGGGTTTAATCGCAAAGGATTTACGATTAAGGAAGCCGCAGTTTTAGATAATTATGGTTTGACCATGAAAGGGCTTCTTGATGGCTCTCTAATGCCAGACAGTGACGAAGAAAAGTTGTTTTTACTCGGTGTTAAAAATGAAGATAAATCGGTCTCTTTATTCGTTCAGTGTTGGTTAAAATATTCTGACTTAATCACAAAGAAACCAAAGTTGCATACATTATGTGGAAATCCTTATGTTTGATATAAGTGATTTGACAATAAAAGAATTGATTGAATTAAATGACAGAATTACAGAGCGATTAAGAGAGTTAGAATCGCTCAAAAACTCAGTACTTATGGACAATTTTAGGTTAGGAGATCCCGTTTTTTTTATACCTCCTAATGGTTCTAAAGTATGCGGTATTGTGATTAAGAAAAATCAAAAAACGATCTCTGTTTTAGATGATTCAGGAAATAGTTGGAATGTTCCTCCCATGCATTTAGTGTCTCAAGGGACTGAAAATGTGTTTGATGTGGATTGGGAAAAGAACGTAAAATCTAAATAACGATATGAGTTTGAATATCTAAACTCGATCTTCATTGTATATTTTAACTATTCGTATCACGGTTCTTGCTGTTACCCCTACCAACTTCGCTGTTGCATTGACACTTAGCTGATTATGAACACGAAGTTGGATTATTTTTTCATGCATATCTAAATCAGGTCTTCGGCCTCTGTAAAAACCTTCCACCTTGGCTCTTTCAATACCTTGCTCCTGACGCCTTCGTCTATCCTGATAATCTTTTCGTGCTATGGCCGCCAGCATGTCTAACATCATATTATTGATTGCTCTGAACATGGCTGATGTAAAATCATCATTATGATGTTTCATTAGTACTGTGTGGCTGGTTGGTAAATCCAAGCTGATCACTTTTAATTGTTTTTTATTGATTAATGCTTTTAGTGTTTCCCAATCTTCATCATTAAGACGAGAAAGGCGATCAACTTGCTCAATAAGGATAGCGTCGCCTTTTTCTGCATCTTTAAGTAATCGCATTAATTCAGGTCTTTGTAGTGATGCGCCAGAAACGTTTTCAATATACCAACCAGCAATACGAGCACCTTTATCTTCAGCAAAAGACTTTAAGCTGTCTTGTGCTCTTTTTGCGTCTTGTTCTTTGGTTGATGCTCTTAGATAGCCAAATATGTACATGAATTGAGCCTAGGTGTCATTAAAGTAATGATCTAATACTACATGACAAAAAGATGATGACAAAATGATTTTAGGGCTAAAATTAAACCTATGACATTAGGGTGTACCCTAATGTTATAGGTACAGGCTATGGATAAATAATTTTGTTTTTATGCTGACGTTATAAGGTGGGAAATCGGCTAGGCTGTCTATTTCGTGATTAGGTTATTAACCTAACCATGTTGTCCGGTCTACTATCATGGATTTAGACGTTATTTAATTTTAAGATCATATATGAAAAAAAATCAGCCTTTAACAAAATTAACTTTATTTGTCATATCGATACTAACCACCTGCGTTGCTAACGCCTCAATTGAATTAACATTAGATGACGTTAAGTTTGATAAAAATACAGGTACGATTTTAGGTTATGTTTCGAGTTATACCGATATTATTATTCCTGAACAATTTCAACATATATCTGTGACCTCTATTGGTGATTCCGCATTTTCTTTTCACCATCTAAAAAAAGTAATCATTCCTAACTCGGTGAAAATTATTCATGATTCGGCATTCACTCAAAATGAGTTAACCAGCGTGACGATCCCTGATTCAGTGATAACCATAGGTAATTCGGTGTTTTCTTATAATCAATTAACAAGAGTGAAAGTTCCTGACTTAGTAACAACCATTGGTAATAGAACATTTGCTAATAACAAATTAACAAGTGTAGATATCCCAAACTCAGTGATTACTATTGATGACTCTGCATTTTTTTATAATAAATTAACTCATGTAATAATCCCAAATTCGGTGACAACGATTGGTAATAAAGCATTCTTCAATAATCAGCTAACGAACATAACAATACCTAACTCATTGATTAATATTGGTAATAATGCGTTTCATGCAAATAAGTTAATCACCGTTAGTATTCCTAATTCGATGACTACTACTGCTCATAATTTGTTTGATGAAGAGGTCATTATCACAAGAGCTTCATTGTAGTAGTTAGGCATTGTCTATTTGATAAAGAGAGGCCTTAGACTCAGTTTTATATGTAAAAAGAGTGTCACTGTATTGGTGTAATGAACATGACTGAAAAAAAATATGGTTCGTGTTGGTATAAAAGAATATGCCAAGCGTACATAATTAAAAAGTATGAAATTTATGGATATACGTCATTAGATAAATTATCCGAGTGGAACCGATTAGTACCAAAGCGGCAAGAGGGAGAGTTTTCCTGTAGAAAAGAATATCAATATATTAATCCGCTTGATGGACGTAAGGATAATTAGTCGCAACACTTGAACTATGCATTGAAAAGGCCAGACCTAAGCTAGTAGCCTTTCTTTTAGCTCGTGATCACCTTTTAATTCAAATAGTAGCTAGAACTAGTCATAACTTCATTGTCATATGGCAGT
>NC_011311.1 GCF_000196495.1 Aliivibrio salmonicida LFI1238 | reverse complement strand
TTGAATCTAAGATTGTTTGATTGTTAAACTCATTACAATAGACATATAAGTTAAAAGTTAACGAATTTATTAATTGTATTTATTAACGAATATTATTTGAATATTAATCAATAGGTTAGTATGATTGAGTTTGATTATTTAAGTTAACCAATAACAAGGTTTGTATATGAACTTCGTTAACAAAAACAACGTATTTTTTTGTATATTAAAAACAATGACACTTTTGATAGCCTATTTTGTTTCTTTACCTATTCAAGCTTATACCATCGGAATTATTGTAGGTAAAACTCAGACTAAAACTAGTACGTCAAATCATGAGAAAATATGTATTTTAAAAAGTCTTGCGAAAAAGGTGGCAAATGAGAATTTAACTTTTGTTTTTGTTAAAAATGATCGTACTGCGATTGGAAGTATGAAGGCAGCTCAGAAGCTAATAGATGAAAGAATTGATCTTGCACTATTACCATTAGTTTCACATGAAGCTCAAGCTGCGGCTACAGTGTTTCGAGAATATAATATACCATTTGTGACAACTGCAACGTCAATAGAGGTAATTAAAAGCAGTGATAATGCTCTTTCTATTATGTCATCGAATCAAAATCAAGCCTTTATATTAGCTAGGTATTATCTTGAAAATTATAAAGGAAAAAGCCTACATGTAATGGTTAACCTATCCAAGCGCTATTCTATAACGTTATCAAAAGAGTTCATTCGTAACGTCACAATGCTTTATCCTGATGCAAATATCATGGAGCATAAATTTACTAAAACAAAAATAAATAATATCGTCTCTAAAATAAAGCCTGGTGATGTTGTGTTTGCTCCATTATATAATCCGAACATTGCGTTGCTATACATGGCATTCGCAGAGAAGGAAAAGAAAGGCATTACAATTATTGGCCCTGACTCTATTGGAGGGAGGAAAGAGTTTTATCATATAATTAAATCACATTCAAACCTAGTGGATTTAAGATTCTTAAAGAATTGGGATGGAGTGGTTAAAGGGGTAAATAAAAACAATGTGACATCTTATGTAAAAGCATATTGTTCGGGTAAGAAAAATACTTTTCTTACGACTTATTCCTATGATCTACTTAATTTTGTTCTGGATAGAATCGACAAGTTAAGCTCTAATAGCACTGCAAAAGATACAATATCCATATTGAAAGAATCTAAATATCAATCGGTTATGGATGGTGGTGTGCTTGTTTTTAATGAGGGGAAATATAATCGTAAACCAATGTATATGTATCAAGTTACAGAAAACGGTAATAAATTAATTGAGGTGATTAATTAATGATAAAGTTACCTCATTACACAATATTTTTGTTTTTTTTGACGATAAGCTTAAATGTATATTTGATGACTTCAAATATCGCCTTAAGTAATGATAGAGACTCACCAGTTAAAAGCATAAATCAAATGATTTCTTTATGGGTTGAATCACCGTCATTTCTTGATGATGTGTACACGTTTAACACTGATGCAATTGATGAAGGAGTTAATCGTATTCTAAAGTTTTATCAGAATGATATAGACAGAGATATTTGCATTTCTGTTTATGTTAAAAGTTTTTCTGATAAAACAAATGAATCTGAAGCTTGGTCTTCTTGTAGTCCAGGAAATTCAATGTCTAAAATGACATCAAAAAACAAAGAAATAAAAACTAATGAATTTATTATAAGTATTGGGAATGACAATTTAGGTACGATTACATATTTTATGGCCTCATCCAACACTACAATTTATCGTAATATCATTATTTTCATATTGTTAGCAATTAGCTATTCAGTGTTACTTTTTGTTTGTCTAAGAGCTAGATCTAAAAACAAAGTCATTATTGATAAGGATAAAAATCAAGAAAAAGCCACAAACATTACAAACATTACAAATATTACAAATATTATGAATAGAAACAAACGGTCATTTGCTATTCATAAAGATGTTGTTTACATCTCCTACAATCACCCCTACTGCCATGTATTTTATCGCAATGGACAACAAGCATCATTAAGGTGTTCACTTACTGAATTAGAAAAATCTTTTCCTACAATTGACTTAGTTAGAGTAAATAGATCTATATCCATAAATGAAGAGCTCTTGATGGAACAAGACATAATTAAAACCAATCTTACTAATAACTCAATATCTATAAGAATAAAGAATACAAAAATTGATTTGATTATAGGAAATAGTTATAAAAAATATTTCTTAATAAAAGTGAAAGGAGAGGGGCAATGAAAACCACATTAATCACCTGTGCGACAAGTCATTTAGGGTCTGAAGTTGTAAAGGCTTTTTCGTGTGATCATTTAATAATGACCGGACGAAATACAGAAAAATTAATAAATCTATCTGATTCTTTAGAGTGTAAAACTAAGTTAGTTGAATTAGATTTTTTTAATGTTGAGAGTGTCAATAGTGCGGCTGAGACGATTAGTTCGGAAGATAAAATTGATAAGATCATATTTATAATACCAAGAATACCAGCAACTAATAAAATATTTCCTAGTAATGAAGAATGGTCTGAATTGTATAGTAACTTTTTTATTAACCCTTTAAGTTTACTTAAAAAATTATTTGAAAGTGATAGTGTGAATGAAGGCGCTAAAATCCTATTTATATCAGGATTGAGCAGTAAATCAGCATTGACTAACTATGCAAGTAATAATTGCTTAAGGAATGCATGGTTAGGGCAAGCAAAGACAATGGCATTGGCATTTGGTGAGAAAAATATATCTATCAATACATTATCTTTAGGTGGTGTTATGACGGAAGCTTATATCAAAAAAATTGAATCGAAAGCAGAAATGCGGAATGTAAGTTTTGAGGATATGATGAAAGAAGAGGTTAGTAATATTCCTATGAAAAAATATGCAACTGTCGATGAGGTTGTAAGTGCAATCCAGTCATTGGTGGGTCCGATGGTTGCCCATATGACAGGGCAAAATATTTTACTAGATGGGGGGTTTTTAAAAGGATATTAAATATACCGCCCATCAATCAGGGCTTAGGTTAAGTCATGAAAATTCTTAATAATAAAACTGCTCTTAAATCAGAGGCTTTATCGATATAAAATATTTGTTTTAAAATCTGAATTTGATTACGTATCGTTTGAGCCTCACAATGCATTAATGTACCAATACGCTTAGAGTTAAAGCCAATGGAATAGTAAAAAAGGCAAAGGAATTGTTTTTCTGTTAATTCTGGAAATAATTTCTTCCATCTTTGAGGTGAGCTTAAAGCATTCATTTTATGACTCCCTATTTAATGAATAGGGAGTCGTCGTAGGATTTAAATTGAATCGTGTCACCACAAATGAGGAAAACAGTTTGTAGAAAGCGTGACAAACACGCACGAGAAAGGTACTATTTTTCATAGTTCAATTCCTAGGTTATGTAGGTTTTGGGTTAGCTGCTAGAGCGAGTTACAGCTCGTTCTAGTGGCGATTTAATTACTGATTAAGATTGTATCAATTGTAACCATTTTGTCAATGAACGCTGATCAAAAAAACAGTACTTTATCTTTTTTTTAATTAATCACTAATTTCTCTTGTAAAACATCTCTTGGTTTTCTACAATAAAGACAGTTCAAAGTGCATTGCATAGCACGCTACCTGCATAAGTTTATTATGCAGTGTATTTTATGAATTAGAATGTGTTAAGGGTGATTCCGAGACAATATAGCATTTGCAAAAAAGCCGGCTTCCTCTACAGGGTCGGCTTTTTTGTGTCTAAAATTTGCTAAAAAACAATCAGTTGATCTTTTAGATCTTTTACTATAGATTATTTCTATTACCTGGATTAATCACCTAGGTAACCCTTAAACTGTAGAGAATCTAATTATGCTAAATGTACCCTATAGCTGCATCTTGCAGCAGAGAAAATCCAGACACGACTCCTATCATCGTAATACCTTAGCTTATGCTCTGTGTGATTATGTTGAGGATGTGTCTCATGAAGCCTTCTGATCTTCATTTTACACTTCAAACTAAAAAAGAGTATGACGCTGAGTATCGTGCTAAACGTAAAGTGCGTAAGCAAGAGCTGATCTCGCTTCACCGCTCTGTCGTTGAAGAAGAAAACGATAAGAAACCTAAGACCCCTTTTAAATTTGAGTTTCGCTCTCGTCGTTTACTGCGCAGTGGTAAATGGGAAACCTTGCCACCTGAATACGCGCGTATCTTAAAATCCTGTGAAGAGTTTATTGATCATCCAAATCGTTTTCCTGCGTTGAATGCGTGGGGCGGTGAAGGCGTGAATAACATTCAGTGCCGACGATTGGTTGCGAATGTACTGGCTTGCATCATTGTGAATACGGATCTTATCGGTGGCCGCATTGGATTACCAACGGAAGCTGGCCTTAAAACGATTAGCTATGATCATTTACAAGAAGATTATGCGTTACGTTTTGGGCGTTTTATTTCACCTAAGTCGTTTGCTAAAGCTATCTCGTACCTAAAACGCGCCGGTTATTTACACAGTGAACGTGTCAACGTGTGTGTTGATATGAAAGAGGGCACTATTCGCAGTGCGCCTGCCTATAAACAATTCACTGAGCGTTTCTTCTCTGATTTAAAAGTCGTTCGTTACAGTAATATTTGTGCGTTGATCATTGCGTCTCGAAAACGCCAAGAGCAAAAAGGATTACGTTTTTCTTGGATGTCGTTCCGAGAAATCGCCTCTGGTGTACAAGAAGTCTTTAACGCTGAGAAGCTCAATGGCTTTGCTCAGAGCGTAAAAACCGTCTTTGAAGCGTATCAGCCTCACCTTTCTCCCCATTGATGTGATAAACGTATCCGCGCAAGCGGAGGCATTCGCACGTCTGAGCCTATTGAATACGTCTTTGACTCCCTTTTTATATCGAAATACGACAACGACGACGACTTAACCCCTCCATTATCACGTCCTTTCTTATCAATGTCCTCCTTATTTCTTTATCCACAACTAAGGTAGTGCAAGAACATCACCTTAAAAAAAAGCCCTAGAATTGGAAACAATAAGCGACTGCGGTTATGAGTACTAACGTATTAGTACTTTGTATTTAAATAAATAAGTAAATAAATATTTAACAAAAGAATAAGAGCATAAGTACCTCCCATTCATTTTTATTAACCTTATCTCTCACACTAACTCCATCAATTAAAAATGAACGGGCCCCCAGCCAGTTCAAACCATCGTTATAAATCAATTCATCGATATCACTGGCTGCGCTGAACATTTCTTTCGTCATCCGACAGGAAGATACAATGCACCCTGAAAAATCAACGCACTTAAGAGCATCTTGGCAGGAAAGGGGCTGAGGTTGCTGTTAATTAGCCGTTATTTCTTTCTCTATGGGCTTACAAACAATAACGTGGTCGTGAGTGACTCTGGTCTACTAACTTAACGCATCATCGAGTCATTACCCTTTCAGGCTTCTTTAGTGGCATCACTTTGTATTTAAAAACGGCTTTAACGCGTTAAAACGCATTTTTAAATGAAAAATCACATCAATAACATAGACTTTTTTCATTTCCTGATAAAATAACCGTCTATTATCGGCTCCCATTGAGCCGTTTTACTGACATGAACAAGAGTTATGAGCAAACTAAAGTATCACCAAGCATTTACTGAGCTTACCACCCTTGCTTTACTTCATTTGTATAGTTACATCGACAGAGCCTCTCAATTTGTCCCGATGAAAAAACGCAATGAACGACTGAATAAATTTTTAAAAAATCAAATGGCGTTACCTTGTAACGCTATCATTAAGAAAGACATCAAAGTTATTATTGCCCAAGGACGTAAGGGGAAAAGCCTAGAGCAAAAATTAGGGGAATTACATAAAGTGAATTGTGAGTATGGCGAAAAATTTACCGATGCAGATCATCTTTTTATTCTATTAACCTATCTTTATGAAGCGCATGGTTTTGAATCGACGTTAGATGATCCTAGTATTGAACGAAAAGCTGGCGTGATTTATTCCAATGAAGAGACCATTAGCCGATGCTTTAATGATGAAAACGTATTGATTGAGCCGTTACCCAATTTCATCATAATGGATGAACCTGATCGATTGGTGGATATTATTAATGGTCATGGCGGGATGTTTATCGCGGAGCATGTGTCTACTGCGCCAGATGACAACAGTGCCACCCTATTACTGCATAAAATATCAGAAACTAAAAAAATGTAGGGAATTAAAGTACATGAATAAAAAAGAATTAGTATGGCACATTGCTGAGTCTGCGGATTTATCACAACAAAGAGCTACGGCCACATTAAATGCGACCGTTGACATTATTACTACGGCATTAAAAGAAGGTGATGACGTCGCCTTGGTTGGATTTGGGACCTTCAAAGTCAACCCTCGAGCAGCTCGCGAAGGTCGAAACCCTAAAACGGGGGATATGATCCAGATTGCGGCCAGTAATGCACTGGTATTTAAAGCTGGGAAGGCGTTAAAAGAGACTCTAAACCCATAATATTTTATTAAAATAATATGTTTTTTTGATATAAATTAATTAAGTCAACATCATCATAATTCAAGGCTCTTGGAAATACGTTAGCAGAGCAAGAAATATATCTATTTTCGGTAATATGGTACCAAGAGGAAACAATGGATAGTTCACAAAAGCATGACATGTGGGAAATGTTAATAAATGAAAGGAATGGAGTTTGCACAGCTAATCAATTAATTGCAGAGATAGGCGAAAATGATCAGTTAATAATTCAATCTATTCTCAAGTCACACATTTCCAATGCAGCAGTAAAGGGCAAGGTTTTTATTAAATGCGCTGAATGTTTTTGTCCATTAATCTATGTTGCTGAATCGGTGACAGCCTGTGGACACTTCAAGCATGATATTAATCGTTCACCGGATCTTGATGTTACGCATTCTTGTTTCTATTATTCAAAAGCTAACAGTTTCTTTGGGACTAATGTTGCTCACCTAAGAGAAGGACAATGGCACATTAATACGAAACAATGGTTGGTTGAGCAGTTGAAGCAGTCACTCTTTGTTGACACTAATACTATAGCCGTTGAACGTTATATTTTTTCTAAAGATCCAGAGGTTAATGGAAGAAGAAGACCTGATATTTCTTTCTCAGATACAAAAGGCAACCACTACGCAATAGAATTAACTCGTTGGTGGATTAGTCCAGTAGTTGTTGCTGAACGAGAAACATTTTTTCGAGATCAAAATATCAATTTAATCTGGTTATTTAGCCCGGACTGCCAAGAGCGCAATATAGCAACTTTCAACTTGATCTTATTCGGGTCACCTACTGCACGTAAAGATCTCGCTCCCCACTCATTTACTCTCGTTGAATGTAACGCATTTGTACTTACTGATGAAGCAAAATTACTTACCGAAAAGTATGGAATATTACATTTTGAAGTTAGATACCCTGTAGGTGAATATCAAAGATCAACCAATAGCTTTGATATTGAACTTAAATCAGTCTTGAGCTCGTTGGATGAACTCAAACTTTCTCCGGCTAAACGACTTCCATATGTGATACAAAGCTCTTTAAGCTTTGAAATTGCCCAACAAGAGCATAAAAAGTCAAAAAGGTTAGAGCTAGTTAAACGTATTAAACTAATTAGAAAAGCGGTTGGAACCGCGGCTAAAGCGGATAGATTAGAGATAATTGAAGAGATCTGTGAGCAACTTTATCTATTCCGTTATATTGCGGATGATTACCGTTTTCAATCTCATCTTGAAAAAAGAGTAAACATAGCCAAAAAACAACTTTCCAATAATAAGCAAGCGATTCGAGAACAAATAGTTCGCGCAGATAGATGTAAGCGCATCGTTTTAATCCGAAGTAGCGTAAATCAAAAGATAAGGTTGGGTAAATATAGTTCGACTTACTTTAATGCAGGTTCAGAGATTGAACATTTAGAACAAATGTGGGGGCGAATTTCAACATATGCTGCTTTTAGCCTGATAAAAAAACGGTTTGAACGAGCCAATAAGCTGATGGCTTCGGTTATGTTGAAGCAAGATGAAGAGATAAAAGAAAAGCAGGATAAAGGTAACCCAGATTATATTAATCTTATGGAGGAAGTCAGATGCTTTTCTGAGATGCTAACTGTAGGGTTTGATGAGTTGCCTACTCGTACCTATGAGATCAAATTAACACGTTTAGTTACCTCATTGCGCTCGAGAGAGCTAAATGATGAAGCGTCACATTTAGTGACGTTATTTAATTTTTGGAAGAAGCGCTCTGTTGAAAAGTATCGCCAACAAAATTTCCCCAAATTGAGCAAAGGATGGAATGATAAAACTTTGTACAAGGATGAGCTAGACAAAGCAATGAATGCTTTGTCTAAAACGTACAGTAGTAAAAACAGCAAGGAGGAAATGTGCTTAACTGAGCAGGTTGAGATTAAGAATATTATTCAGAGATTTACGGAACAAATCATTAAGAAAGTAGACGCAGAAACGAATCAGATAAGCAAATTATCGCCAAAGGGGCTAGAATTTTACAAAACATATATGATGGATAATTATCAAGGTTTGCTACGCTGTGCTTTCTACGTTCATAACAACTTACAATCGCTAGAGCCAAAACCTCTTAAAAAGCTCTATTCCCTTAAAGAATTCTGTTATACCGAGCTTTAATCACTCGATGTACTAATAAATTTAATGAACTAAAACAGTTTTAGAAAAATATAGTGACGTGAGTAAATTCACTATGTCACAACATCCGTGCTTTACTTTTGCAAAATGATTGAATGGTTTATTAACTCAAGTATTCAAACTGCACGATACCTGAGTAATTACTTAAATTGATTGAGTTTTGGTTGGTAATAATCAGGAAATAATGTAATAAAAAAAGTACTTATCGTGATTTACTACTAACTAATACTTGTAACTATCTATTATAATTGGAGTAATCCACATTACTCATAACAAATCATGACGAGGTTTTCTTGATTAGGTTACTTCACTTTTCTGATATTCATTTCAAGCACCCTGAATGTTTAGATTTAGATACTGATCCAAATACATCTATACGGGATAAACTAAGTTCAGATATACAAGAGCATTGCTCAAAGGATGGTAAAAATGTCGATGCAATATTAATAACTGGTGACATTGCATTTGCTGGAAAACAAGAAGAATATGAGGTAGCAGCAAATTGGATAGATGACCTTTGTTCACAGACTGGATGTAGAAAACAAAATGTATACGTGGTACCGGGAAACCATGATGTTGATCGTCAGGCTGCTGATGGTGTAGTTGTTGATGCTTTGCGTCGTCAATTATCTGAGATTAAAAGTAAAACTGATCGAGATAGCCAGTTTTGTAAATTTCTCTCTGATACAAGTGCAGGAAATTCAATTCTTCACCCAATGCAAAATTACAACACTTTTGCAGCTAGATACGATTGTGGAATTAGCCCTGAAAATACTCATTGGAATCAAAAAATAAAAATATCAGAAGATATTGAATTAAATTTGCGAGGTATTACTACTACACTATTCTCTAGTAGCAAAGATAATACAGGTAAACTTATTGTAGATCGACGCCAAACATCCTTCCGTCAAGAGCCCGGACAAATTTATTTAAGTATGATGCACCATCCTTGTGATTGGCTTATCGATAGTGATGATATTAAGGACCAACTTGATAATCATATTCAGATCCAACTATTTGGACATAAACACCGTTCCCGGTGGGATTCTAGTGATAATTGTATAAGAGTCAGTGCTATTTCGCTACATCCTGACAGAGGTGAAGCCGGTTACGAGCCTGGTTACAATATAATGGATCTGAAACAAAAAACCATCAAGGATAATAAAGCATTAATAGACGTAAAAGTTATTGTTCGTGTTCTACAATCAAGTCCTATGCAATTTATTTCAAAACGTTTTGGTGACAATGATTTTATATTAAAGACTTTTTCTGTCACTAAGTCTTTTAAATCTAAAGCCTCTGATTTTAAGGCATCACAAGAAATTGACAGCTCATTTCCCCCACAAGATGTTGATGATATATTAAAAGATATTACTGACTTAAAAAAAATAGAGCCCAAAGCAACCCTCAACTTAAAAGAGCTTTCTTACAGCTTTTATAAATTAAGTGGGAGTGATAAAAGAGATATCCTTAATACCCTTGATCTACTAACCAATGATGAATGGGAACTTCCTGAAGTGGAAAGACAAAAAGTAGCTTTTAATAGAGCTGTAGATAATAACTCATTGCAACTTATACATGATTCTATAATTAAAAAGGTAAAATAAATGTCTGAAGAAAACCTTTCTCAACAAGAAGTTTCTGAAATTTATCCTGATTTTGTTGATTGGGTTACGTCTATAGACCTCTCCTTGAATAGAGACGACCTCGCTTTTCGCTGGCAAACCATCGATAGGGTTTTTATTAACGAAGATAGAGATGATATCGATACGGTGTTAGTTGATGATTTAATAATATCAGCCCTAGGGGTAATGCAATCAAATTCTTTTGTATTAGATAGAATTAGAGATGAAATTCGTAGAGATGACATTATGTTTCCAGGAGTTCGTGGCTCTAGAGATGAAGAGTTAAAGGTATTGTCATCGTATAGCCTTCGACTTTTAATTGATGACAATTTATACGATGATAGCTTTACTTCTCAAAATACCACAAAGATTCTATCTGCATCATTGAATGGTAAAAAAGCATATAAAGGCGGCATCAACTTAGTTGATTTTGCAAAAAACAAATGCTTCAAGAACGCTAGGGGGCTACGAGAAAGAATGCCTCTTAAATCACCTTCATTATCTTTTAAATCCCCATCCTCCAGATGAAACGCAACACTTAGTCACCTTATGAAGGCTGAGTGATTTATACTCCTCTCAGCATGTTTATTCATAGTTTTGATTAAAGAGAGATGGAATGGCGTTACATCTAACATCCGAGGACAGGTTCTACATTGAAAAACGTAGAGCTGATAACGTATCAATGAGGGCTATAGCCCGTGAACTAGAGCGAAGTCCGTCGTCAATATCCAGAGAATTAGGCCGTAACACGCCAGATGACTTTTACGGTTTGTACTCTTCACGTGCTGCTGACAATATCGCTAAGGAAAGAAGAGCCGTCGCCAGCAAGTCAAAAGCTTTTAAAGGCATTGACTCATTTATAGACGGTTATTTAAGGCAAAGCCTATCGGATCACACCTCTCCAAATGTCGTGAGCGGTGAGCTTGCCTTAAAGCATCAGAAGAGCATCAGTGAAAATACGCTGTATCGATATATTCTACATTGTGAAGCTCAGGGTGAATCATTGCGTAAAGACTTACCTCGAAGAGGTAAGGCATACAAGCGTTCAGGGACCGTGCGCTCTACGATTAAGAACCGAGTCGATATCAGTGAGAGACCGGCAATAGCGGATGAGAAAACGGAAATAGGCCATGTAGAGATTGACACTATTGTGGGTAAAAAACATAAATCTCAATTACTTACGATTGTTGATAAAGCAAGCAAAGTCGTTACAATAAGAAGACTAAAAAGCAAGTCAGCAGAAGCGGTTATTGAAGGGTTTAAAGACGTCCATCTATCTACCTTCTATGAGTTTAAGACCATCACAGCCGACAATGGAACCGAGTTTGCGGGTCATGAGGAAGTAGCTAAGATAACAAATGCTGATGTTTACTTTGCTAAGCCGTATAGTCCATGGGAACGAGGCTTGAATGAGCACACTAATGGGTTGATACGTCGGTTCTTGCCCAAAGGGACTGATTTCGATACGGTGAGCGATGAAGAATTGGCACGAATAGAACACATTCTAAACACTCGTGGACGAGAATGTTTAGGCTTTTATTCACCTTACGATATATTTATGCGGCACCTGAATGCAGCATAGAGGGTGAAGTGTTGCGTCTCATGTGGCGGAGGGGCAAATACTCACCAGCAACTGATGTGTGTTTAAAGGAACTAGAGAGTTATCAGCCTACTAGCGAAGCTATTTTGACTGTTTTTGCGGAGTTTAAGCGACAACTACAATCAGCTAATACAAGTATGATATCTCATGTGAAGGCATTAAATACTGAAAATGAAAAAGCTGCAGAAGAGCAAGAAATTCTCTGGTTTATAACTTTAGGTTGGAGTGAAGAATTTGACACTCATTACTCAAAACTATCAACACCTTTACGTATATTTGACTTTGCTCATGCTTTAAGTTTACGTACACGTCTTAATGTTGAACTCCCATCACTTAAAGCGCTGACGAATAAGATTGGTATTGAGTCAGAAATTATAAATTTCAGAGAATGGGTTCAAACAATCATAAGTGAATATCCTACAGCTATTGACAAATTTAAAGGGGAGCCATCAGAGTTAACTCCATGTCTGTATGCAATAAAATTAGCTTCGCAAGGTACTTGGTATAAAAAGTGGAATGGAAATATCGGTCTAGATAATAAATTTGAAATTAATTCATTAGAACTTGCTCAACAAATTTATAGAGAGTTCTTAGTACTAAGATGGTCAAAATAAATGAAATGCAATAATCAAAATTGTAATTATGACATCGATAATATCTGTATTGATGGACTAACTAGTGAAGATTGTCCAAACTTAGTAGATTTCTCTCAACTAGAGTTAGTTACCCCTGATTCAATAACTGAAGTTGATGATAGAGGTGTGTATACAGACACTTTAAATGCTCAACAATCAGGAGCAACAGAAAAAACTCTATTTCCCGGACAAATTCCACTATCTATAGATGAGGTTCAAACTAGACTAAAAGATAGACTAGGTAAGATTGTATCCTTTATCGGGCCTGTAGGGGTTGGTAAAACAACTTTAATTTCTAGTTTGTATGATGTTTTCAGTAAAGAAAATGAGACTCAAGTATTATTTGGTGGTTCTGACACTCTTTATGCGTTTGAGAGTTCATGTCATCATGCGCGAGTCACCTCTAGAGGTTCTACAGTATCAACGCCTAGGACTTCATCTACCGAAGGCGTTGGTTTTTACCACCTTTCAATACAAGATAGCAAGAAAATTCGTCAGGAATTTTTTCTGGCTGATCGTTCCGGTGAAAGTTACTCAGAAATGGTGAATAACTTATCATTAGTGGATAGTTTTGAAGAACTCTTAAGAAGCGACTTATTATTATTTATGGTTGATTCATCTAGCTTAGTTGATAATAAACAAAGACATAGAGCACGACGAACAACAATAAAACTAATTCAATCACTCTTTGAGTATAACACTCTGCCAAAAAATACTAACTGTGCAATTGTCTTGACAAAGTTTGACCTAGTCGTAGAAGAAAATAACGAAACGGTTTGTATGTCTGAAGCTAAACGAATTGTTGACGATGTACAGAAGTATTTGGATACTCCTATTGATATACTCTCAATCTCAGCTAGACCCAATAGTGAAGGACATGCTCGCCCAGATTTCTTCAAAATTTTATGGCAGAAATTAGAGTCATCACAACGTCCCCAAAAAAAATGCCCTTTAAATAAATATAAAACAAATCGTAGCTTTCACAATTTGGAATTAATGTATGAATATTAACCCTCAAGAATCCAAAGTTATTTTTTGTGGACTACCATCCTCAGGTAAAACTTCTTTTTTAGGCGCATTAAGTTATTTAGCAGAAAACGATGAAGTAGATAAAGACTTAGAATTAGCAGTTTTACCAAAAGAAAGACTTTTTTTTAATGAGCTTGCAGATAAGTGGGTTAGCTGCGAACCCATGCTACGAACAAAAATATCTAGTTCTGATAAAATCGAAATGACTTTAAAAAAAAGCAATCAACATTTTTCTATAGAAATGCCAGATCTATCTGGAGAAACTTGGAGTGAGCTTTGGACTGAACACAAAATGGATAATCAACTGATTTCATTTCTTAATAAAACTAGTTGTGTCATTTTCTTTATACATGTGGATGAATTAATAGTGCCAATGTCGATTTGCGATGAAGCTTCTATAATTAAAGGAGAGTCTGCTGATCATAAAGATAACAATACTAAGTGGAATCCTTCCGAACACACTCCTACACAATCTATTGTTATAGATCTTTTGAGAAAGTTATCTACGCTGTTAGCTGACACAGATAAGAAATTAGCAATAGTTCTTTCTGCATGGGACACGCTCCCTAATGGCTCAGTTCCTATGAGCTTCCTTAAAAAAGAATTACCATTATTATCTCAATATTTGAATTGTAAATTTGATTATGAACAAATTAAAGTTTTCGGTGTAAGTGCTCAAGGTGGCAGTTTAAATACACCTGAAAATCAAGACATTTTACTTTCTGAAGATGAACCAAGTAAAAGGATAAAAATCACTCAAGACGGAATCGAATATTCAGCCGATCTCACAAAAATTTTATCGTGGTTAATCAATGAGTAACAATACTTTAATACATCAAACTTTACATGGATACTCTAATGGACATAAACTATTAGCATCTAGTATTGAACTTGACCATAATATAAAAAACATTCTTCTCCGAGAGTCTGATTCTCCAGGTCAAGAATTTCACCAAGACAATAATATATGCTACTCAGGGTACCCTTTAGTAGATTTTGGCTATTATGTTTTATCTAAAACATGGGTAGCAAAAGAAATTGAACGACCAGGCTGCGTATGGAGCCATAGTATTTTGATACCATTTACTATTTTGGCTCATAAAAATTTATTAACATATTTTAATCCATATGATCATTTTATCAATAAGGATGTAACTTCTGATTTAAGTATAAATTTAAAACCTATTCCTTTTGATATTACTCATGTCAATGACAGAAATAACACCAAAGACTTGTCATTGGCTTTTAGTCAAATTTTTTCGACAAGAGATCAAACCATAATATCTAATAATAGAATATCAGTATTTGATATTCTCGTTATGTGGGAGAAGTTATGGCCAAGGCTGAGGAGAAGTTTTAGCTTCAAAACATGGTCCCCAAAAAATTCAATAAGTAGATCTTATTATCAAAAATATGACCTATTGCTTAATGATGATGTTTCAGAAAATATTCAAATAGATAACTGGGCTAAATGTATTTTCCTAAAACATGACGGTGTAAATATGTTTATGTGGAAGCATGGCGCCTCACTAGACCAAAACAAAGTCAACGTTTATTATTTATTAACTTGCTGGTCCTTGTTAAAAAGAAAAGAATTTGATGAGCTAAGTAGATTCATTTTAAAATGGAAAAAAGCCCCAATAAGCTTAATAAAAGAAATATCTAAAATACTTGCTCCGAGAGACATTACAAAATCTGTAGCATATTTTATTTCAACTTATATTTTGATAATAAACAGTGACGATATATCGGATAAAACATTAAATGAGGTTGGTTCGTTATTATTTAGTATAGATCCAGAGTTTTTGATTAAGATAATAAACTCCAATACAGAGCACTCTAAAAATATATCCATTAATAAAATCACAGATCTGCCAATTGAACTTGTAAGTAAACTATATAATGAAGGCGTATATTTAGACATTGATATTTGTGAACCTGAAATTATCTCTAACACATACTTTTGGGAGCATAATTATAATAACTCTATCTTTGAAGTTATTATAAAAGATGTAAAATTAAATAGATTAATACCTATAAACAGTATTTTACCAAGTTCACTTCCTCTTGATGATATATCCAAACCTAATCTACTTGAGATTCTGAGTGATTCTTTTGATAGTTTAAATGAAAATTGGATAAACTATCTTTTGGTAAACCAAGAGCTTCTATCTCTTACATTATTAGTCCAGAGTGAAAAAAACACCAAACTAGGTTATTTTATCATTTCAAAATTTAATTTAAATATTATAAAAAACATACCCGACAATATTATCACTGATTTATATCGAACATCAACAAAAGATAAATCTATTATATATAAAATAGCATTGCTTTTAACTGAGAAATCAGATGAAATATATTTGAATTTATTAAAAATATCATTTGATGATATTTGTTATTTATTATCAAAACATGAATTAGATTATTTCGAAATTAAAAAATTAAAAAATAACATTAAAAAAGAAGTAACAAAATTTAGCTTTTATTCATTACGCCAAATGTTTATTATTTATTCTTCTCACTATGCAATAAAAAATAACATCCCTATTGAGAGCATCACGCTATACAAGGGTAATAAAATTGATTTATATAAAGAATTTAAAATAGATGACGATGTATAGTTATATATAATCATAAATAAAATGAGGTGTAAAAAAATAGATAAAACAACACTGCTGCAACATCTCATTATTTATCAGCTAGAAAAATTACCTAGCTGATAAATTAATAATCAAATCAGTTTAAGTGATTCTGTTGGAAGATATCTACACCTTTTTGTCTTATACTAGTAATCCATTCTTCAGCCCTACAAGTACCAATATTATAGTGTATTATCGCTGCTAACTTGATGACTCTATGTTCGTTATCAATAGTAGTAGGCATTAAACCTGAATCATCAGTATTAACACAAACGGGTACTGCACCTTTTCGTAATCCAAAACGGTTAAATTTTTCACCGGGTTTTAACCAATCTGGATTTGGTGGGTTCCAACGAAAAATTGGATGTTCATGGTACTTTTTAAAACGTCCTATATATAGATTTGAAGTAGGGCAAGCCTCAAGAATAATTCCTTTATTACTATAACGCTCCATCAATAGATCTTGAATTGCTTCATACAAATCAATCTCAGATTTAGAGAGATTATCGGATAATTTATTATTATGGGAACTTGGTACTGTTCTATCATCAATTGAACAGCTAATCGAGATAACATCATTTCTTTTAGACGTTAAATCTAGGTGTCCAGAATTAAGGTATAAAATCCATAATTTTTTAACTAAACTAGAAGACTCTTTTTTTAAGAATTCAATATCAGGGACCCAATCTACCCACTCTGAATTACCATCACGTAGCGCCAGTGACAATTGGTTTGGACAATTTCTTCGGAGCATCCAAGATTGATAAAGATCATTGGGTGTATAGACAACTCCTCCATATAAATAAGAACTCCAATGTCGGATCTTATGCTCAAGAAGAGACAGTGCAGACTGAAATGTATGATTGATTTGAATTAACGATAACGCTTGATGATGACACCATACTAGATTATCTAAATGCTCACCAGCAGTCAGATATGCTCTTTGCTGCCTTTGTGCCCAATGTTTAACATTTATGCCTAAGGCTAAACCATGACCTATACGGTCACCATGAGTAAATTTACAAAATTCAATAGATTCATCAATAGCACGTAATCCGCTTACTATATGACTAAAGTCTTCCCCCGCATGGATCGTTAAAAAAGGTTGAGGTAAACGTTTTCCGAAGACACCATTTGTTGTATACCTTGCAGCCCTAAGAACTCGTAATGTAGGTGCAAAAATCTCTATTGGCAATTGGTTTTCATTCCCTGCTACATCATAACCTCGAATTAGTTTACGTAAATCAATATTATTATGCGCTGATTTTAATTCAATATCGCTGTAAGTAACAGATGCAGAAAATTGTTGAATTTTTTCCACCTGTTGTTTTAATTCATATCTAAAAAAATGAAGATGTTTATCTAGTCTATTTTTATAATTCGGATAAGTTCGGTTAAAATGAATAACAAAGTGGCTATTTGATGCAATATTATCGTCATTAATCATGTTAGCAAGATGTTCAAGTGATGTAGGGAGTAGCTGAAAACCATATTCATCATCTTTAACTACTATATCATCAGGGGAAATACGAAACTCTCTCATTGTTAAAGGAGAATTATCATATTTAATCCCGTGGCTTTTATGTTCAAGGCCTGAACATTTAGTTGTGATTTTAGGTTTTCGATGATCGAAACCAAAGTATTCAACAAATTGTCCAAGCCCAACACCTGAAACAACCATATAATTACGTAAGATATTACTTGTTCTGATGAAGCAGTTAAGGGTTGTTTGATAGCATGTGTCTCTATGTTTAGTTGGTTCTAAGAGTCCTATACAAAAGAGTAACCATCGATTAGCGCTCTGCTGTTGCTTTAAATGAGACGAAGCCAGTAATTTCTGAGCTGATGTATCAAAATAAGTTCTTTTAAGATCCGCTAATAAGGATTGATTTAAGGTACATGAGTCTAAACCTCCCCATGTGTGTGGGTGTCTACTAATAGTAGAAGAACCCTTAAAAATGTTTTCGCCTAAGGATTCAGCTAGTTTATTTATTAATAATGGTAAGTGATTTTTTGATAATTTGTCACTTTCGAATAAAGTATTTTCTGGGCGACGTGGCCAGTTTATTTTATTATTATCAGGTTTTTTATTAAGATAAACAGCAAAATTTAACATAGATAAAGCAGTACTACCATGGCCTCCAAGGTGAATATGATTATCTGCAATGTAATTGTTTAATGATGCTTTAGGTAATGCTACAGGACATTGATTTTCCGAAACAAGTTCAATGACTTCAGCGTCAGACAAAATTTCTTGTTGAATAAGATGCTGATAGCCAACCGCAATAATCCAAGTAGGATCTGTAAGTGAGCAAAATGATAACCATTCTTCCAAGTGCTCTTGCTTAACTTCAAAGCAATTCCCTTTCCATACTAGAAAGTGATGAAATAAGTTATTTAAACAATCGAGTAGGTCTACACATTGTTTATCATTAATCCATTCATCAATAGCATACTCTACATCTTCATTACGAAGTAAAGTATGAGTATATGGCTGAAAATCAAATACAGCTCGCTGTAAAAGTATTGTATATTTATCTTCGCCATAAGATTGAGCATTGAGCATGTTCATATCTTCATTTAACAATCGATCTGAAGACATAATTGCCGCAGGAATTACCCATTTAATATCTGAAATGAACATTATGAGTTATCTCTTAAAAGTTCCCTTAAATCAGGTGTCCCTACTACTTTTTTTAATGCATCGAACATTCTTTTTTGCTCTGAACCTTTTTTCAGCTCACTACCAGTGTCTTTTAGCTCTTTTTGTGCTGAATTATATATTTCAAGAGCTTTAATTCTATTATTAAAACCCCAAGTTGTTATATCTTTAGTACTCATATTAATATTTTCTTTTCTTAATATGTGTTTAAATTCTTTTAATGAGTTTAATGATACTGAAGTAACTACTATAGAAGGTGTAATTGGGGGCGCACTATAAAATGTAAACTGAAATTTTGGTTCATCCATTAAAATTTTACTGTTATTTAAGTTAACAAATATTGGATGAGCCCAAATAATTTCAAGTAAAATAGAACCGATGTCTTCTTTAGGTTTAGCTGTAGAAGATTTTTTTTCTATTAATATAGGTGTATCCAAGTTTACGGTTTCATCAATCATTCCTTTAATATTTCGATACAATGTTCTATCAACTCTCATAAACTCCTTATGATCTCTAAGTGTTTTAAGTTGTGCACCAATAGCTACATTAGCTTGGATAACATAATCATCCTTAAGTAGACTGGCAAAAGCATTGATCACTATATATTCAAATCGGCGTGCTGTATCTGATAAATACTCTTCAGGATATTTTTTTGTCGTTGAAATTTCAGTACGAAGTATATGTAATTGTGTAAATACTTTATTAAAAACAGAATGAATTAGCGGTAATATAGATAAATTATTTAATCCAGATAATTTTTCTTTACTAGCTACTTCCCAGTCTTTTATTTTTAAAGCTAAAGGGGATGTTTTATAGGTTTCGTTTATATTTTCAGATACTACAGATTCGGCTAGAGTAAGGTCCTCCCCTTCTTGCTCTAAATACTTAGTCGGGTTAATTGCATGAATACTATAGAAAGGAACACGCGCTATAATTTCATCTAACTGAGCTTCCCAATTGGCTACTTGAATATTTGTAGATACTGATAATAGTGATACTGAGAGTATTTCAAAAGCTCGACTAAAAAAAATATTATAGCTTCTGTTACCTTGTTTTCCGTAAAAATCTCTATGAGTATAGACAGCAAGTAGTAAATTTGTTTCATCTTTTTTTACAGTATCTATTGTCAAAGTCATATCGCTACTATATAGCTCCAAAGGTGGCATGCTACGCAATATTTTCATGTCATGAGTAAATACACTATTTATAATGTTTACATTGTCATTCTCGCTCAAATCTTTCTTTTTAACCGACTTTCCATATAAATCTCGTATGGCGATTTCTTGCTCAGATAGAAATGGTTTAATTGCCCAAGGAATGCTTTCTTTTACTTGTGAAATAGGGTTGAAAGCTAAGAGTTGATCAAATCTAAAGATTGTTTCTTCTGAGTTATAATCAGATAATTGACTTATTGAGACTGCATTCGTGTAAGTTGCACCATGATGCTTCTGTTCTGCCCACGATTTGAAAGTATTCCATAAATCATGTTTTTGAAATTCTTGTAGTTTTAATGGTGTTAGTGCTTTAATTAACTGAGTTACTTCACGAGCACTTTCCGGCTTTGGATATTCAGTACTTCGTTCTTCTCCATTGCACAAATAAAAGAAAACATGAGTCAGCATTTTTTCATACTTAACAAAGCTGATACCTTTATTACTGATACCTTTTTCTTTGATTAATAAATGTGGAAGTAACCTGTCAATTGCCAATAATGGTAAGCGCAAATGATTTGGAAATACCTTTGTAAGATAGGAATCAGCAAGGAGCTTTCCTATTTTGTGTCCAGATCTAGTGGTTTCTTCTGATATACTCTTATTGTCTGTTGCATTTTTTTCAAAATGAACACGTACCATATGCGAATAAAGTTCATGGTCGCCACTTACTATTGGAATGATATAAGGACAACTTAATAATCTGCGTACTTCATCTAACACTTCGACCGCTCGGTTTAGTGCCATATCGACATCATCAATTGGTACAACGATAGCTTGACAACCTAAGAGCTCTACACAGTTTTCTACGTACTTATGAAAGAAAGCTTCAACTTGTATACCCGAACGATATTTTAAAATTCGATCAATACCCGTATGGTCAGCAAAATCACTCTTTTTTCCTAATGATTCAGCTAGTTTCTTAAGTGATGTATAAAAATTATTTTTCTTCATCACATCTATATGTGGCGATGATAGCTTATTTTCAACTGCATTATATAGTTGAGCAATAATAACGTTAGCAAAATTATCATGACCATTTAATAGTGTCGGATCAATTGTTTCCGCAAAATACAAATTAGAAATATTTATTTTTTCAATATTATCTAACTTTGCTTCTTCCCAAATTTTTTTAGCGTTACGTAAAAAGACGGTCTTACCTGCACCTCGACTACCGCTAATACAAATAGCATTATGAGCAGCACTGATTTTATTTTTATTATTTAAGCGTGATTGTCTATAGTCCTGAGCATCTTTACAAGTGCTTATAAGCATATCTATAAGTGTGTTCTTTGCATTTCTTTGCCAGAACTCATCATCATTATAAGAATCAAAAAATTCACTTTTATCAAGATCTAGATGAATTGCTTTTAACATATTACCGCCGAGTTAATTAATCACATTGACACCGTAATCACTTATTTTCATAAGATCTAGTTTCTACTGGCTGCCAACTAAATACTTTGTATAATTTATGAGATCTAAGTCTAAATGAAAGTAATGAAAAATAATAGAATATCATACTTATTAACACAATAATCAATAAGCCTATGATATTAGGGTACGACCCACAGCCATATGACAATAGAGTGATGCGTAGTATTTGAAGTAAAGCGTGATCGAGAGCTAAAAAAAGGACGCGAAACTTAGCGCCCTTTGCTGTGATTCTTACTACAGGATTTATGGTAAATAAAGAACCATAGTCACTTATATGTGTTCTAATTAAACCAATAAAACTTAAAATACAAAATGCCTATTAACTTTTCAATTGCAGTCAAATTTATATTAGAACCCCATACTTATTAATTACAATTTTACAAGAAACTTATCAACATACATTAATATATCTACAATATTTTTTACCGTACTAGTTTCAAATACATAATCAGAAGATGTTACTATATAGCTAAAGTCCCCGGGTGAAGATATAAAAATAGGTATTGCAATAAACCCTAAAAACAGTAATGCCAAAATCGCAATTTTCCTTTTAAAATAAGCTTTACTTACCAAAGCCTCTCTCCAAAACGTACGTCTACTATCAAGATCTGGAGACTTCTTTGCATGACAAGAAAAAATACTCATTGAAATGATTTTTGAACCAAAAATAAGACTGACAGGCAAAATTAATAGCCAGAATTTAACATTTAGATTGTTTTCTCCCTCTTTACTTATTTTCTTTGTCAAGTCACTATCACTACCACTATGTTCAATATCCATTCGATCTGATAACTTAAATATCGCTCCATTCCCTAATTCCAATGGTGATTTATGAAGATTACCTGGATTTAAATGACCATTAAGAATTAAGCCAAGTGGGTAAGCAGAACTAGGAGAATAGTCAAAGTTCGTCACTATTTTATAGTTAAGAAGAGTAGCCGTTTTTATTGGTAGCGGGGACCCATGAACTGAAACTAAAACTCTACTAGGGTCAGTATTATGTAACCTCAATGATTCAAGGATATTGTACGAATCTAGAGAAGAAACAAGAAAAACAAGGTAGTTTCCATCTGCAACAGTCTTAGAAAGTTTTAATCCAATTTTATTTATTAAAACAGCCCCTTTAGTGCTCCCTCTTTTTAGTTCATTGATGTCTGTATAAACAACACTTTTACTCGCAGGGATATTATGTTGTATGCTATCAAAATACCTAGAATTCCCTACTATATAGACCTTGTTTTCCGAGTTCACAAAGTCCATGAAATTTGTATTGGTATCTACATCTGAGCTACTTACATTAATAGTTCCATTTTTGTAGATCTCCAAATTTCTGCTTTCAATAACTTTTAAATAATCAGCATTTACTAAATTAACTGCCTGCTTTTTCAATGAAACCTTTTTCTTTAAAAACAGTATTTTTTCTAACGATACTTTAAGCTGCGACAGTCCATTTTTTGTTCGTACATACTTTTCTAGTTCATCAATGGATTCTCGTACATCACTAACTGTAAATTTATTATTACTATGATGCTCTAAATGACTAATTAAGATCAGATCATGCCCAGCTTTAAACGCATTTAAAACAAGTCTTGAGTTACTTATGCCATCATCATTTCTGTACTGCTGAATGGAAGCCATTCCTGAGATGTCATCAGTTATAATTATTTTTTCTCTTAAAGAATTAAGGTGTTCATTATTAATCAATAAATCTAAGTTTGATTTACTTACAGTCAAAGGCCTATTCGACTTATTTATATATAAATGAGAAGTCATTACTCCAGAAAGTAGAGAACTCGTATTACTAAATGGCTTTAAATCCTCAATTATTGTTTTTCTTGGAGCGTTAATATCGACCTTATCGTCATTATGTGGATTTGAATCAACAAAACCATACCCAGGAAAGTGTTTTGCAAATGTCGCTACTCTATTATTACTTACTCCCCTAATAAACTCGGAAGCAAATACGGAAATAACCTTAGAATCACTACCAAAACTTCTATTCATTAAGTTTGTATTTCTTGTACCCTGTAACTTTGAGTCTTTATCCAATACTGGGCCGAGTATAACGTTCACACCTACATTTTCTAATTGTCTACCGGCATCATCTCCGGCATTAAATGCAGACTTAGTAGAATTGTTAGCTGATAACGTAAGTGCGCTTGGAGGTGCAATTAAAGGATACCGAAGAGATGTATACCTATAACTTTCAAAATCTACAGCAATTAAAAGATCACTCCCATCTACATGAACACTACGAATTGAATTAGTAAAATCTTTTATTATTTGTATTGCATGATTACGGTTATTTGTATTGTGAGGAACAGGAACATTGTAGGCATTTATAATAATCCCGCCCACATTCAGATTTAATAATTCTTGCGTTTTTTTATTATACGAGAAGTTATTATAGTCGGCGACAATTCCTGTTACTAGCAATTGAGCAGCTGATTTTCTTAGCCCATTTTTCTCTATATAATCATCCGCCAATGGAGTTAAAGAGCTAGCGAGTAAAGGCAATGACAATAAATACATTAAAGCAAATTGGGTAATCCGAAACATGATTTACTTCTAAAACAAAAAAAGAGGGGCAGCGTACCATAAAATAATTATCTTTAGAAGGTAATTACTATTAGACGACAATTAGCTTGGCCGGATTTGGGGTTGTAAGCAGGAACCGCCGAAATTTCCGATTTTAGAATACAATCATCACCATCACTTGATTTAAAGGGATTCTACCTCAAATGAATGTGTACGAATACAGAGCCTTAAATGATAATTGTATCGTACCAGTCATATGAGACATGATAATCAGTGATTATAGCGTTGTTGGCACGTGATTCACTCTGTCCATTTAACGTTTCTCTTACGGACATCTATTTTTAGTGGGACGAAAAAAACGGCGGTTTCGGCGTAGACCCCTAGTGTAGATGAAAGTTACAAAAAATAGAACGCAATACTTATTAATGGAACAATCAACAGATAAGTGACATTAGGGTATTTCCAACTGTCACATGACAATAGAGTTATGCCTGGTTTTCGTGAAATTTGAATTAAAACGTGATCGTATCACCTTCGTTGTCAATCTCTCGTTTAAGTGCTAACATTTGTACATACGTATGGCTGGGGTAATTTATGGAAACTAGAATACAATTTCGTGTTGCAGAAGAAACTAAACATTTAGCTCAACAGATGGCAGAAAGCCAAGGCAGAACTCTTAGTGGTGCTTGCCGTAAACTTATAGAACAACTTGCAGAACAACAACGTAAAGCAATGACGCATGATACCTGGTTAAGTGAACAAATTAACACTGCATTTAAAAAAATTGATTCTGGAGAGGCTAATTTCATTGAGCAACAACATGCCAATTCTCAGATGGAACACCGTAAAAATAAGATCCGTAATAGGGGATTATCATGATTTTTTGGGAAGAAGAATCACTTAATGACCGCGAGAAAATCTTTGAGTTTCTCCATGATTTCAACCCAGAAGCAGCAGAAAAAACCGATAAGATAATCGAACTTAAAGTGAATAATCTTTTAGAGCAGCCGTTAATGGGAATTCAAAGGAACGGGATTAGAGGGCGAATTTTGATAATTCCCGAAATATCTATGCTCATATCATATAATGTTTCTGATTCGACGATCCAAGTTATGCGAGTTCTTCATCAAAAACAAAAATTCCCCGTTGCTTAGCGTTTTATAAAAAAGGTCGCAAATGAAGTAACCCCTTAGAATTGGTTGTCCAACTATTGGGAGTCACTTCATTTAGGCAACCTTTATTGTTACCCCATTACTTCTGGTACTCGTTAATGTATAAAATAGTTCCCATATTTACTTAGCTGTAATATGACTTTCCCAGTCACGATAATAGCTTGAACGGAATATATAAAAAGGGGAATAATAACTAGCACTTGTTGCCCCATATACATATGCCCACTCTTTACTTATCGGATCCTGCACTTCATCAAACCCTGCCCCAGACCAACTTTCATAAAAATGTTTAGAAAACTGATGACGGAACTGTGAAAGAAAATGGTTCTCAGGAATGTTTGATGGCTTCCACCCACCATTAAAGTAAGAGCGTAAGTTATGACTAGGTATATTTTGTAAACCAAACTCTGTCGTTGAACTAAAAGATGAATCTCCTGTTCGAATCGGACCCGCCATATTTATAGGCGGTATGTTTAACCCTCTCTCTTCTCGGGGTTGTTGCAAAAAATTCAGTTTAACGCCAAGATCCCACAATCCTTCATACTATTTCGTAGCCAATGACCAATCCTGACTTTAAATGGAAACACTTTGCACCAGAAATTATACTTTGGTGTTTACGTTGGTATGGTTCAACACCAATGAGTTACGCAAATCTCAGTGATATGCTCGCAGAGCGAGGCATATCGGTTAATCGCTCCACTATTTACCGTTGGTTTATTGAATATTCCCCTAAATTACGAAAAAAGTTACGTCGTAATTATCAATTCATCAAAACCGACTCATCCTGGCAACTTGATGAAACCTACGTCAAAGTGAAGGGGAAATGGCACTACCTTTACCGTGCTATTAATAAGCAAGGAGAGACACTCGATTTTTATTTTTCCCACAAGCGCAATAAAGAAGCGGCCTACCAATTCCTTAAGCGTTGCTTAAGATATTACGACATAGACAATCAACCTAAAACGTTAAACACGGACAAACATTCCTCATACGCCAATGCTATTGCTAGACTGAAGAAGGAAGGACGACTACGAGAGGATGTCGAGCAGCGGCAAGTTAAATGCCTCAATAATGGCATTGAGTCCGATCATGCCCCCATTAAGAAATTGATCGTGGCCGCCGGTGGTTTCAAACTGAGGAAGCGAGCTTGGTCAACCATTCAAGGATTTGAATCTTTACGAATGTTGAATAAGGGACAATTTGATTTCTGGTTACGTAATGATAAACGTAAAACCGTAGTGCGGGAGAGATCCGCCTTCATAAACCGATTATTCAATGTTGAGGTTATTTTCGAATAATAATAAGTCTATTGTAGGACTTATTTACTGACTCAGATTAGTTGCAACAGCCCCCTTGTGACTACCGTTAGTTTATAAGTATGTCGCGAGCAATAACTGTCTATGATTTTTAGCGAATATAGCATGAAATGCATACGTGAATAGTTGATATTAGCCACATAACACCTTGATTAGTTAAAGTGTTATGTGCATATAGAAAGAATTATTGGCAAGCTTGTTATACATACCAAAAAGTATGGGGAAATTTGACTCACCATTTTTGAATTAACCCCATAGACGCTGGATGTTTAACAAGCCAATGAATGATGTTTAACCTCTCAAAAAATAACCTCTCAAAAAACGGTGTTATTACGGCTGTTATGTTAAGTACGTATTAAATATTTTATGCGTACCAGCAGCGTTGGGGGAGGGGGAGTCGCCTCCTACTCTCAAACCTATTTTTTGATTTTCCGTTGAGACGTAGGTAAAAACATATCTATTTCCTCATCACTAAAGGTAAATTCCTCATTATATTTCAATGCTTCTGATGCCTTCCGGTAAGCATTGCCTACATCGGTATTTGGAGCCCCTTTATAAAGCTTATTCAAGGTAGCTTGTAAAACGTCTCGTTTTTTTCTGACATCATCATCACCAATTGCACCTGAGTTTATATCTGTAATGAGAGATAAATAAGATTCTCGAATATTCCATAAACTGCTTGCCGCATCTGAATGCTTCTGTGCTAGGCCACCAAGATCGTATTTTTTGACATACGTATTAAGGATCGTTAATACAAGAGAAATAATAGCAGAAACATAACCAATCTCAGATATATCACCAAAGACAGCAGCAAAAATACCTGTTGTTGTTATCGCTGACAGAACTATCTGCCAGAATTTTAGGCGGTTGTTTCTTTTATTGATAATATCCGCACACTTTTCATGTATCTTGTGTGTCCAGACAACCCTACCGTAACACTCTCGTATTTGATCCAGCAACGTTGTGCTAGCATGGGAGTTTGATACCATATATATATCGCCATTCTAGTTTGTAGTGTGTTTCCACTATTAATAATAGTGACCTATCGCAAGTGATATTTTAAAAGTATCACCTTGCGATAGGCACAGTAATTTCAGAGCGCGCCACAACGACGCCATCTTTGATGACATAACATTCAACAGAATGCTCTCCATTAAAGTTGGTTGATTCACTGCGATTCCCATAGCCCGAATCATCTAAGATTTGACCTCTGATACAGTCCATACGCTCTGCTTCTGGCCCGCGATTGACCACTTTCCATTTGAGTAAATATGGCTTAGGTACTTCAATTTCAGAAACGCTGAAAAACAGCGACTTATTAGCTCTCAAAGGAACAAAATTGCGTAGCATATAAGACAGTGAATATTCACGGTACCCATTCTGGGAAACGTCGCAGTCGATTGCCATATGATATCGGATATCAACAGGGTACTTGTCAGTAATAAACTCTTCCGTATCAAGCCAAGTCTGACGATTTTCGACAATAGCCGCAAGGTTCTCAACACTTTGAGGGTAACCGCGACCAAAGATTTTTCGCCATTTTTCGTTATTGCTGTCATTGATAGCTTCAACACAAAGGTCAAATGCTTTTTTGGCAGCTTGCTGAAAATTTTTCTTTACTTTAACATGCTGATTACTGCCAAGTGCATTCCAGCGTTCTTGTTTCGGTAAGTTGCTTAGGTATTCAAAGAAATCACGGCACATCTCGTCGTAATAGTGAGGCCCTTTATTATCGTATGCGTCGCTGTTATTTAAAAAGTTATGAGCGAGGGTATCAATCAGAAGCCCTCCCATTGCTACGCCATGCTTATTTTTCCATGCTCGAGCCATTTTACATAACGGTCTCAGGTTATAATTTTTCGCCTCGTTAACCTCCTTCAGAGCTTTAATTTCATCCTTAGGTTTGGTGATACGCCATGAGCCGTCCTTATGCGTGTAAGGGTACTTGAAGCTACCGTCGTCTTGTTCGAATACAGGCTGCACCTCGACCTTGAAATTCTGATAACTAACCACAACGACTAGACTATCTACCTTCACATCTGTTGTAGGATAACGAGATAAAATAGCATCCTTAGTATCTTTAAGTAACTGGCTTTGCTTATCTTTGTAAGTATCCCACTTTCCGTCTGGCATGATGTAAAGCATATCAAGGTCAGATATCCCTTTGATACCCGTATATCGCCCATATGAGCCAACTTGAAGTGTATTTGCTATAGTAGATTCTGTATTTCGGAACTGCTTGTTTAGCGCTTTAGTTATTTGACCATAGCGATTACTAATATTGCCCGAGTTGTCTATACGAATATTAACTAAAAACTGTTTGAAATCTTCTGAAACTGACATCTTTCACCTATATGCATATTAAAACAAAGTGAACTTTCTTCATGATAGGCCTTTAGCGCAATTGAAAAGTCAACTTGCGTATCAATTTCAAGGTAATGAAAGTCCTCTAAAACAATGTATTTTCTAACTCTAAGCTTCTCTTGTTAATCTGCTTCGCTAATTCCATTGATATATCAGAACCAATTTTATTATCTGCTAGCCCGACAGAGAGAGAAACTTTACTCGTTCCCTTAAGAGTTTTCGATTCTGATACTGTGATTTGGTATCCCGCACGTTTTAAAATTGATTCGTATATTTCATGGAATCGGATTATAAATGAAAACTGTTTAATTAATAGAATCTCATACTTATTAATAATTCAATCAATACCACTCTATGACATTAAGGTTTAAGGTACCGCCAGCTGATATATGACAATAGAGTTATGCTTGGTTTTCGTGGGAACTGAAATAAAATGTGATCATAAGCTAAAAAAGGTCGTTAGAGTTAACTGCTTTCCGGTTTAATATGACGATGGTTATCGTCATATCATATGCCCCATAATAAATTATCTTAACTTATGGATGCAAAATGGCACTCCATTATAATCCATAGAAACAGTCGCGTTATGACTAGATACTGAACTAAAACGCTCAGACAAAGAATCAACCTCTGCTGCGGTAAACGAACATTCTTGTTCGAAAGTTAAATATATTTTTAACTCTCTCCATGAACAGATACGTCTAGCATGATAAAAAACACCCCACGTACTCAATGTTGAGTGTGTTATTGGACTGATTACCTTAATTAGCTTTTCAAGTAAGTTTATTTTGTGCCTTATTGTCTCTATTGCACTCTTTTGATCTGTTGACTTTGATTTAATCCAAATACAATCATGGTGAAATAACCTATTGCGATAATCCTTTATTTCGTTAATTAAACGTAAGAATTCAACTCTAGCCTCTTCAGTATTACTTCCAAGTAAGTCATAACGCTTAAATACCTTGCTCATAGATTTAGGCCATAAATATTTATTTTGCTCGTCAAGTTCAGATGTATAGTGTGCACTGATGAAAATCTCCTTCCATGTGCCGAAATCTGTTGTAGCAACAATATCATCATGGTCAAACGTTGGCGTTGGAGTTGGGAGCGCGGCACCTGCTTGTAAATTTAATCTTTCTCGCTCTTTTTTTTTCCACTTTCTTTCAAGTTTTTTAATTGCGTTATTAATCCCATAATTAAAATTACTCCAATCACTTTTCGTTTTATCAACTGAAATGTTATCCCACCAATAATCGCCGAATCTTTTTCTTGCAACTCGATCAACGGAGTTCCTTAACAAGATTTCTAATTGCTGCATGAGAGGATATAGGGCAGCGGATGCATTTTGAGACCAAATATATGCGCCATACCTTTCCATTTCGCTCGCTTCCTCATCGAAGAAAACATCAAAACTTCTTAATCTTGGTTCAGATATGAGGTCAAAAATAGGTGCGTAAGTGATAGAACTTGGCATAAACCCAACCATTTGAAGAACATAGAATTATTGTTGACTATACCATTAACAACATGTATATTTAAACAAAATCAGCTAGTAATCGTGTTCATCCCCCATGCGAATGGGTTCTAGTCACTTCTACATATGGCTAAAGCTTCGAATGCCCCGGCTTTGCTGGGGTTTTTCACATCTAATCCCTAAAGATTTAGCATTATGCACTTCTTGGTTATATCTCCCCCCTGTTTTCTATTTAAATCAATAATTACTCAGTAACTTCCTTTTAAATAATAGTGCGGTAGAGCTTCATCTTCATGAACTATCTTTTCAATATTGGGTTGTTTTTCAGTAAAAATAAGTTGATGGTAGAAACCATTTACCAATTCAGGTTATTTGCAACCTTAAAAAAGTTATTAGAGATAATTATTTTCAATTAATCCAATAATATGTGTATATCTTTTGAACTGGTGACATTAGGATTTGACCCACTGCCATATGACAATGGAGTTATGACTAATTTTAGTGGTATTTGAATTAAAACGTGATCACGAGTAAAAAAAGGCCGCTAAACAAAAATGTCTAACTTTAAGGGTTAGCGCCCTCTCTTCATTTTGAATAAGTGTTATATTAAACAAAATTTGACCACAAATTATAGAGGAAAAACAGTGGATAAGCTATTTGATGTAGTGAACAATGGAATCACGGGAATTGTGAATAACGCGTGCAATAACCAAGCAATAGCAACACCTTTAAGTCAGAACGCATTCTTTCCTATGGCTTACATGGGTGAAATGATGTCGCGAAACGATATGCCAATGAAAATGCATGATTTCGCTGCTAGATGTATTAACTTAGTTGGGTTAGGTTGTAAGATTATGAATACTCATCAATCTGATTTCACTAACACAGATACATACTTTCTGTGTAAGACCTTTATCTCTAATGTTTGTGATGAATTAGAAATGCCTAACAATGACTACCAGAGAAAGTACTGGCTAGAGCAAATTAATAATAATTTACTTAGTGATAGTTGATATAAATAAAAATCGACCAAACTCCGACAAAAGTCGGTGTTTATTATGCGCGTATAAGTTAAACCAGTTTAGAGCTATTCAGCGACGCTCAAATCAATGAGCGTCCTTGATTGGTTGGTATTTATACAGGTAGTTAGATTAGGTACAGCCCAACTGGCACATAACAATGAAGTTATGACTAGTTTTAGTGATATTTGAATTAAAATGTGATCACGAGCTAAAAGAAAGGCCGCTAATTTTTAGGCGACCTTTTTACTTCAATTACTTAGCATAATCATCGCAAACATTAGAACTGGAACTTATAGCAACATAATACCGCTCGTACTTACGAATAATCATCGGTTTTTGTGAGTCATAAGTCCCCATCTTTGCTTTATCTTTAAAGCAGACATAATAATCATTATCACTAGAAGCTTTTATAACAGTTAAAGAATAAGTCCAATAATCATCATCTAATAAAATATTTTTTTCACTAAAGATAGGAGTAGGTAATTTTTTATTAAAATCTTTGAATGTTCTCTCCTCCCCTTTCCTCAACGGCATTAATGAGCTATTAAACGATGTGATATCGAGATTATTATAAATATCTTTCATAGGAAACGCAGAAACCGAACAACTAAAAACATACATTAATAGTAATAATTTTTTCACTACAAAATCTCCTTAATTAATTTAGCTTCTTTATGTCGTCTAACTTCAAAATCATCACCAAACGCCATTAAATTATCATACATACCATTCCAATCTTGATTAATAGCTTGTTCCCAAAATTTTTCAGCTCTACGCGGTAAATAACCATATTGATAAGCAACAGATGCTACGACTGTTTGAGCGTTAGCTGGCAAGCACTCAAACTTAACCTTACTTGATGAATTAAATAATTTTATAATCTTATCTGTTTCACTTTTTTTAACTGTTGCTTCTACAATAGAAAGATCGGCCTCGGTAAGTGAAAGAGGTAATGCTTTCAACTTATTAACAGCCTCATATTTTTTTAAGCCTAAATAAGGTGTGAATTTTTCAACCAATGATTCAGGTAGCCCCATGCTAATTAAATCATTAACATTTCGAGCTCCTAAGTCAAAACCACTCCCAATAGTAACGCCACTTTGACTCTTATCTGGCATTGGAACATAGCCTTCTTTTTTTGTTCCTTCTAACAATTGTATAAAGTGATGGTCAATCATTAATTTACATTTTCTAACGTACTTCCATTTGATTGTAACAGCTTCATCTAAGGCTAGTAACGTCTGATTTCCCACTACACCATCAGACTTTTTCATTTCATATTCAGGATGCACTTCATGCGTTGGCACAAACTCACGCTGAAAATCAATCACCGCTTGCTCAGTTCCGCTACCAAAATCACCATCAGCACCGTATTTGCCTAAATCAAAATTAAGCGTAAGTAACGCCTCTTGAATGGTTTTGATTTCATTGCTCTTGGGCGCGTCTTTATCGCCTTTCTTAATCGCACCTTTCTTTTCTTGAGCTATCGCCTCAAGTCCATCAGAGTCAGATAATATTTTAGAATGAAGTCGTATCGAATTGACTTTAATAACGCTCGTGTTTTTATTCAGAGCCGTATCGTCTTGCACAAACATATGGGCAACGTCTGAGAATGGTTTCTCTATCACACTCCACACATTAGCAAAAGAAAATACCCATTTATCACCGCTTACGTCCTCTGGACTTTGAGCGTTTCTATAAACGACGTCAGGTGCTTCGCTCTGTGCTGTGTTCTTCACTCGTAATTCGTTGTCTAACGCTAAGGCTCCGTCTTTATGCATTGGGTTATCTGCATTTAAATCATACAACTCTTTCGCACCCATACCATGTTGCTCTGCGATTTCGCCCCACGTTTCACGTTGCCCTGTCTCTGAGTTGATTTTACACACATGAAACTGGATGCTTTCTTGCTCTGGAGGTGTGTCTTTTATTGTTACAACATCACCCACTTGAATTAAATCAGGGTTCGTTATTTGAGGGTTTAAAGTCAGAAGTCCATTATAGGTAATCCCTTGCTTTTTCGCTATTAAGCCAAAGGTATCACCAGATTGAACCGTATAAGTGATTCGTCCATTGTCTTCTTGCTCTCTCATGACAATTTTATCTGAACGAGCAGTAACCACTTCATCGGGATTAATCAGGCACGCGCTTTCATCGAGCCATTGAGCGTTAATTTCACTCAATTGTTCTTGGGTCATTTTCTCTTTGGTATACAGTAAGTGTTGGCGAGAGATAACCGTATTGTTTATTTTCCAAGGCAATAAAATAAAGGCGTATTCATGCTCTGATAATAAATCAGAAGACAGTACTTTTCCTTTTGAATACGTCACTTTAAATGACCACTTGTCACCACCAGAGAGTGGATATTCATTTTCTAATTCATCATTAATGAAATGATAAAAGAAGCCGACTTTAGGCCATGCCAAGCGGTCATAGATTTGAATAGAAGGTTTAATCGGAACAAAGGACTTAGCATGAGTACCAGAGCCTTTTTTAACTGGAGACACATCGTTAAAAGTGAGGCAGTGACCGCTTGAAATGAAAAATTCACGAGTAAGGCTTTTTGGCTCATTTACCTTTACGCTTGCAGTCAGTAAGCTAAATCCTTTATCGGTTTGGGATTTTGTCCATAACGATATGCTCTCTTCTTCTTTCGTTTTCCCTAAAGAAAACGCACCCACTTGATAAGTATTTAATTCATCAAGCGTACAAGCTATTTCAATCGAATATTCAAACGCTGCCGTAGCAACCGGTTTCTCTTTGATTGGCTCATGATGAGGGGTATCCGCTTTCGCTTCTCTTGCTAATTCTTCATTCCACGGATAATACGCATTTACAAATTTTCTATCATCTACTTTCATTGCATACACAAGTTATGTTAATTGCCAAATCAATTTACTATTTTATCAAAACTCAATCCTGTCTATATAATTCATTTCTAGGCAGAGTGACGGGATCTATAGCCACTTTAACCAAAATCGTTAAAGTGTGATATTAAGCTGAAATTTTATTGGGAATGAAAATGTAAAAAAATAAATGGAATGATGCCTTACAAGATAAGCAACCTTCGGTTGCAGCTTCCACGCTGCAACCCTTTCGAATACAATAACGTGACAACATCACGTTAGCCTTTTCTATGTACGACCCTAATCATTTTAAACATCTATTTACTCTTGGCAGGTGCTTCTATAAAGCATACAAAGATAATTACCCTTTTCGCACCGTAGAATTAGAAGCCGTCGTAAAATATCTTTCTTGCAAAACAGATCGCTTAGGGAAGCTAACCTATTCATGCAGAAACAACGCCTGCTCACACGTAAAATACGTTTTTAGTACTTGTAAGAGTAAGTTATGCCCCTCGTGTGGCCAAAAGGCCACAGAGCGTTGGATAGCAGCTCAGAGTGAAATACTTCCAGATTGTAAATTCCGTCATATTACCTTCACTATGCCTGGTCAGTTTTGGCCCTTATTTCAATTAAACCGATGGCTCTTGGGGGATCTTTTTTCTATTTCTGCAAATACGTTACTCACTCAGGCGAAAACTAAAAAATTAACCATAGGTATTTTTGCGGCTCTTCATACCTATGGTCGGAAGCTAAACTTTAATTGTCATATTCACTTAGCATTAGCTGAATTAGGACTGGATAAGCATGAAAACTTAAAAAAGTTTTCATTTAAGTTTGCTTCATTAATGAAGCAATGGCGATACGGGATAATCAAACTACTGAGAGATAATTATGACCGACTGATATTCCCATCAGAGCTTAGCGATGAAGCAAAAAACACTCAGTCTTGGAATGGTTTTTTAAACACCCAATATAATCGTCATTGGAATGTGAATATCGCCAAAAAGACAAGCCATAAGAAACATACCGCTAAATATTTAGGAAGTTACGTAAAGAAGCCGCCGATAGCGGCCTCTCGCCTAAAAGAATATGCGAATGGGGAGGTCACGTTCACCTACTTAGACCACAACAGCAAAAAACATAAAGAGTTATCGCTTACTCAAACAGAAATGATGTTGAGGGTGCTGAGCCATGTCCCAGAAAAATATTTTAAGATGATACGTTACTTCGGTTTTTTATCGACACGTTTACGTGGCGATATGCTTCCAATTATTTATGAAAAGCTAGAGCAAAAAGTGAATAAACCAATGGTTTTTAGTTTTGCATCGATGATGAAAGCTCTTATGAAAGTAGACCCATTTGAATGTATTTTATGTGGTTCAAAAATGTTTTTCAGCGGATTTATCCGAGGGCCTAAGCTTGGTCAATTGGTCAGTTCAATAGAAAACCTAGCGTTATTAAGGCCAATGTAGACAGCATGACTAGGATAGAACCGTCTTTTTGATGTCATTTTGAGTAAAAAACAAACAGGTTGGGTGTATTTAGAGAATTAGAAATAATTGGTCTTGTCGAATGTCCTTCGAGGACTGAAGGTATGGCTCGATATTGTTGTTGCTCTCAACTTTGAAATTCCTGTCCATTAAATCCACCTATGACATTAGGGTATAGATAAAAGTCACCACCTGTATTTTAGCTTCTTTAACTCTTTGTCATAACCTTTTTGTCATGTAGTATTAGATCATTATTTAAATGACACGTTGACTCCCTATATGTACATATTTGGCTATTTAAGAGCATCAACTAAAGAGCAAGATGCAAAAAGAGCGCAAGACAGTTTAAAGGTATTTATTGAAGATAAAGGTGCTCGAATAGCGGGATGGTACATTGAAAATGTTTCTGGTGCCTCACTGCAAAGACCTGAATTAATGCGATTACTTCAAGATGCAGAAAAAGGCGATGCGATCTTGATAGAGCAAGTTGATAGACTTTCACGTCTTAATGATGACGATTGGGAGACACTTAAAGAATTAATAAATAAAAAACAATTAAAAGTGATTAGTTTGGATTTACCAACCAGTCATGCTGTATTAATGAAGCACCAGAGTGATGATTTTACATCTGCTATGTTTAGAGCCATCAACAACATGATGTTAGATATGCTTGCTGCCATAGCTAGAAAAGATTATCAGGACAGAAGAAGACGCCAGGCTCAAGGGATTGATAAAGCCCAAGAGGAAGGAAAATTTAAAGGACGACGACCGGATTTAGAGATGCATGAGAAGATAATTCAGCTTCGTGTCCATAATGAATTGAGTATTAATTCTACCGCTAAGCTAGTCGGTGTTTCTGCAAGAACGGTGATTAGAATTGTTAAGCAATATAAAGAGGAAATGGGTCCAATTTAGTTTAATACATTGGGTGTGGCAATTAGTAAAGGAATAATAATGCCAGCGTTTAAAGTTAAATACCTTAACTCTAAAAAAGAGTTATTACATTGTGAAAGTATTTTCATGAAAAATATTGGAGCGGCTAAACGTTCTTCATCGTCAATGGCACCAATGAATACGGAAAGCATTGAGATTTATGATGTAGGTGAGAAATGGTTAGCAACAAAAGAGTTGGGGAAATGGAAATCGATAGAATAAGCTCACTTATTTTTATTGGACCCTGTAAATAATTTTATTTGTTTCTTCTAACTCGCAAGTGCCCCATTGTTTGATGGTGCGTTGTTGCAAAAATATTCTTCAACATCAACTAAATACGAATTCTGTCTAGTTGACTAGACTAAAATAAATTCAATTGTTCGAGCTATATAAAAAAGTATACGACTTAGGTAATACATATCTTTCATCATCAAAAAGTTCTCCTTATCTATTGAACGGTAATTTATTCTATAGTGGTCTGTAAATTCCTATAGTCAGGGTTAATTACTGTCCAGAAAGGTGTACCTTTTTGGACTCTCCTAATCTCCCACTAAACCTGTTCAAAAAGTCTTATTGATAATTAATGTACATGACCATAAAGTAACACATATCTTTTTGAACACAATTAGGCCAAATTATGCTCCTTGGTTATGCACGAGTCAGCTCAAAAGAACAATCTCTCGATATTCAGATAAAACAGCTTCAAGAATTAGGCTGTGACAAAATCTTCCAAGAAAACGCGAGTGGTAATGATTCAGAGCGAACCCAATTAAATGCGATGATCGATTTTTCTCGTGATGGTGATGTAATCCATATAATGAAAGTAGATCGACTTGCCCGTAATACTATTGATGCATTGAAAATTGCTGATCAGTTAGCAACTAAAGGCGCAGGTTTGGTATTTCATGATTTGGGTAACCTCGATATAAATTCAGATGTCGGTCGTATTATTTATACTACCATTTCAGCCTTCGCCGAATTGGAAAGAAAACGCATCCTAGGGCGTTGTAATGAGGGCAGGGAGCAGGCAAAAGAAGAAGGTAGACACCTCGGCCGCTTTCCTAATAAGACGCTTCATAATCGCATTAAAGAGCTTGCGAGTGAGGGGATGAATAAAAACGCGATCAGTAAAGAATTGGGATGCAGCCGGACAACTGTTTATAGTATTTTGAATAAAAATTAAACATAAAGCTTTGATTCTTGCTCTTCTTGAGTTTATGTTAACTCAAGAGGTTAAGGAGATCTTATGAAGCTTACATTTAATAATCCAGTTAAAAATAATCGTACATCAATAACTCTTAGCAACAATATGATACGACTTTGGGCAACAATAAATCATTACGATACAGACTCTGATGATTTTATGTTAGAAGCTCAATTTAAATCAGACATAAATGAGCTTATTTGTGATTTAGCAAATAGTTATGCCAAAACAATAAGTAATTTTCCGACCTTTGTTTCGTATGTCGAAAATTACATGATTATAGAAGCTGAAAGTACAATAAAAAAACTGAAAATGTAGTAAATAAGGAACGTTATGATTAAAAAGCTCTTATATTGGCGACAGTTTAATAAATTAATACGTTTTGTTAAATTGTCGCCAACACATTCGATTAAGTGCTAGATAACTTCATGTGTCTATTAGAAATTTAAAACTTTCACAGTGTGAAAGTTTTAAATTGATGGCAACCCATACTTCGCTAATATATCTTTTAGTTCAGCTAAACATTCATCACCAACATTTTTGATATTAAGCATAAGATCTCCATTATCCAATATTGCTTTTGCTCTAGAGCCATCAGTTAATGACGTGAATGCTACTTTTGATACGATAGACTTTTTATTATTTATAGACATAATCATTTGCACAACATCACCATTTACTTTATCAGCATCAATTGCATTTAATCGTAATTGTTCTGTTTTTTCTTTTAAGTTAGTAGCTAATAATACTACTTCACTTAATTCATTCTCATCTAATTCATTGATAAACTTTGATAGTTTAATAATCGTTGGGCGACCTAAATCAGACGGAGATGGAATAATATCAATAAGCCAATCAGGTAATGAAGCAGCCTTTAAACACTCAGAGACTAATCCTCGATTCAAACCTAAAGCCGTAGCAAGTTGAGTCGGATTATTATAAGTCCCTTCATTTATCAAATTTTGGTACTGCTTACCTTTCTCTATTAGAGATAATGGTTTATATGTATTTGCTGTAACAGAGGTGGTACGTTTAGTTTCATTATCTAGTTGTTCTTTTGTAACCCATACTAGTAAATCATGGCCTGCATAATAACAAGCAGAGCGACGCTGGGAACCATCTAGAATTTCAATTAACTCACCACTTATCTGCCCAATGGCCGGATATTTTTGACCTTCTTTTTCTATCGCCTGAGTTAATTTAATAACAGATAAACGTGAAACAAAATTTTGTGAACGCTCGTTTTCTTTAGATACAATCGTTTCAGTTTCGATTACTGCATTTGGAAGAGTTCGAAGCTCAAACTTAACATTCCTTTCCCCAAAAGTAAGAGTCAGATTTGACCTACCACCTTCAAAAGCTTGCTGGAGTTTTTCTACATGTTGAATAGATTTTTGGTATGTTGATGTACTGACTCCCGCTAACATAGCCGCTTCTTCCGCTATTTGAGCATTTGTTTTAGTTTTCTTTTTAGCCATTATGCTTCTCGCTTGAATTCAGTAGATTGAATTTGCTCATAAAGAGCAACAATTAATGAATAGGTTGATAACTGAGCACGTTGCAATGTTTTCTTAGTGGCATTGTACTGGGACTTACTCTCACCAAAAATAGTTTGATGGCGTGCACTTAAGTTAGAGACTGCTTCTGAATGTAAAAAATTACCTTGGAAGCAGTTGTTATTTGCGCCAATGCGTAATGTCGATGCAATAGTTATTTCTGTTGAAGAATTTTCATTCACAGCCGTCGGTAATACATTAATATGATCATAACCATTATGATCAAATCCACACAGTACAGTGCTGTAAATATCTTCTAAAAATTCAAAATATTTTACGCTAGAATCTTTATCTAACTCAGATGGTCGAACAGGTATAATTAAAGAGGTTGCAACATAATGTGCCGCAATAACTGATGTTCCGAAGTTAGGTGAGCAATCGATCATAATTACATCAAACTGCTCACTCACAGCATCAATAATTTTTTTTAACTCCAAATGAGGAGCGTAGTGCTTTTTTGTTTGTTCTGCATTAAATTGTTCCCGAAGTACTTGAGCTTCATAACTTCTATCCATCGGCCTCGCCGGTAAAATACGTAAGTTAGGAATTTGAGTGTCAAGAAAACATTCATTAACAAATCTAGCAAGAGTCTCACCTTCTTCAAGTTCATACTCTTGCTTTAATATTTCACCAATAGAATAATCATCGTCGGTTATATTTGGACGTAAGAAAGTAGTACTAGAACCTTGAGGATCTAAATCAATAACTCCTACCCTTAACTCTCTATCAAATATTTCAGTACATAAACCAGTAGCTAAAGTAACACAACTAGTTGTTTTGCAAGTTCCACCTTTAAAGTTGGAAAAAGCATACACAACAGCCTTTGTTGAACGTTTTTTGCTACGCTCAGGTAATAATTTATTTCTTATTTTTTCTAATAATAAAGAATCAATTGGGAAGCAGAATTTTGGGTTATACCCCAATTCAACTAATACTTCCTTTAATTTCCGATGATCAACATTTCTACATGCTTCACACGCTTCATTTAAGTTATAAGTACGATAATACAATTGATTTGGTGCATCACCAGTAAGCTTAAGCTCTGTTTCTGCTATCGATATACGCTTAGATACATTAGCTAAAGAGCGAATAGTAGTAAGTGTGTCTTGTTGATTCATTATTAAATATCCTTCAAAAATGACGATCTCCCATGCAATTGAGCTTATTGTCTCACATTCAATGGGAGTGTCTAGGTTTTTAAATTAAATTATTTTTTGTTGGGATCGCTGAGGGGTAGAATAGGGATTTTGCATGAGTAAAATAAAGTTTCACAGTGTGAAACTTTATTTTAATAGAGAAGGAATATCTAACAATAGTACTGTTTGATACAGACAGGTATCAATACAGAACAAACCTCACAGATTACTTCCTGCAATTCAAACTCAAATAGCTTAAAATAAAAACATAAAATTATAAGGAAGAATTATGAAAAAAAAATGGTTAGGATTGGCTTGTTTACTGCCATTATTAAGCGGCTGCAACGATGCGAATTCCTCTATCAGCGCATCAAGTGAAACGGTATCAAAACAACAGATTGATACCATCATTACGAACATCAAGAAATTGTACCCTGATGCATCAAATGAATTGAAACAACATACATTAAATACTGCAATTCGTGCTATTGAAAATTTAGTCTTTGTAAAAGGCGGAAGTTTTGAAATGGGGGATTTTAGAGCTCCTTGTGAAATTCCAAGTGGGACAATCAATCGAATAGATTGGGCACCAGATTCACAATGTTTTGCTTCCCCATCAAGCACAACCACAGGTGCTAATAATATACACAAAGTAACGCTTGATTCTTACTCTATGTCTTCTTATGAAACCAGTTTTATGGATATGGAGTGGATGCGACAGATTAACGGATTACCTGTCGCCGCTGATAACATGGCTGATGGGGGTATCATAAAGCGACATTCAGATAGGTATAAAAAAGTCATTCAATATAGGAAAAATCAAGCGGCTAGAACAATAAATTGGCATGAGGCTAAAAATTACTGCCAATGGTTAAGTAATCTTACGGCGCTGCCTTTTGACTTACCGAGCGAAGCACAATGGGAATATGCAGCTCGTAATCGAGGTGAAAAGCGTTATTACGCGACCAATAATGGTTATCGACAACTTCTTGGTTCTGGTTATAACAACCCTTCAACAGGCTATCGTGTTAATTATACCGATGAAGAAGCCAATTCCAGCACAGAAAGAGAAGCTTATATTGGCCGCTGGCCAGCCAACCCATTAGGGGTGTATGGTATGAGTAATAATATCAGTGAGTGGGTGAATGATTGGTATTCACCAACCTATTACCAAGAATCACCAGAGCACAATCCACGAGGTCCAAAAACAGGAAAAGAAAAAATAATGCGAGATGCGGGAGGAGCCACGATGACTTTTGCCAGAATCCCGAAGAATATCGAAGTAGATAGATATTATTCAAGTAATAGTTTTCGCTGCTCTCTTCAAAAAGAAACGCCTGAGACCTCTCGTAATTAACCTTTAATATTGATGCCCCTAGCTTTAGGGGCATATCTTTATTAAGTAACTGCTTTCTTTCCACTACCTAACAATCATCAACTTATTTCAGCTTTTGGAGTAAATGGCATGGACATTAACTCTGACTGTTTTTTCGCTTTTGCTAAACGATAAACCCAGCCATTAAATTCCCTTTGCTGCTCACCATCTAAGACCGTATTTATACGTTTTAAATTAGCGAATAATTTTTCATAGCCTGCTTCTCTCGTACCAAAATCGTTCATACGAGATAAAATCTCTTCAAACTTACGCCAACTGTAAATGGTTTTCTTTAATAAGTAACAAATAGCAGTCTCTTGTGATTCCTCGCTTCGTAAAGTAAAGTCTTCCACTAAGGTATTGAGCATCATACCTACCACTTCAGGCAACAGTTGATCCGAAGGAACGCCACTAAACACCTCTTCACTAATGATACGCTTAGAAAGAATTTCAGCCTCTTTTTGTCGATCCATCGTTTCCTTTCTTTCATCCCATAAGCCTATAATTACCTCCTCCCCTGATTTAACAGCATACTGAAGAGCTTGAATAGGCTCCTTACACAACAACTCAGAAGTAAACGCTAAATAACTGGCCTTAATTAAATAGTTGTAAGCCTCTTCATCTATATTTTCAAGTAATCGATACCCTACCCATTGAAGTCCTTGAAGGATCACTTTCGCCAGCTCCCACAACTGCTCTAAGTTAATCAAAGAAGCAAAGCTGCCACTCCCTCCAGGACCACATACCAAACGTCCTGAGCACGCAAAGTAAAAAGCCCCTTCCCTAAAAGCTAATTGAAAATCGACACCAGCACCAAGACCGCCAGCGATGTTTCCTTCTCCTGAAATTTCAGCTAATTTTTGAAAATCAATGTGAGTGCTCTCTTTCACATTCGGTGGGGCTTGCCATTCCGCACTGCCAGTAACTTTACCGCCAACCTGCATTCCTGCAAAACCACCCACTTTAAGGCCTACCTGACCGCTACTATTTGAGGTCGCTATAGCAACATTAGGGCTGTACATGGCACCAATACTGCCATCCCCTTGAGGTATTTTTCCAGCAGAAGCACCAGCACTCACCATTCCGCCAGCAAAGGCACTTAATTGCATTTCACCTTTGAGCCTAAAACACCCAAAAGCATAGGTGGCGGTTTTTTTATTTGCATCGGTATACGTTAACTTAGCTGCGTAGCCCCCTTTATAAGGTAAGAAGCCTTCTATTTTTACCGAAGCCTCTGCAAGAGAAACCGACGCATCTCCACCAATAGCAATCCCAGTTTTATCGATGGTCGCTGCGGCATTCGCCCCCCAGCGAAGTAATTGTGCTTCATAACTCACGGCTATTTTGGTGTTATCCCCTTCTCCCCATAAGTTATATTCCTTCTTGGATTCAAGCCAATTCCATCCTTTTGCATCCCATTTCGCGATCTGATTTTTTAATGGACCCTCTTTTATATTACTTCTTATATCAGCACTAATGTCTTTTACGACGGCTTTCATGACGCCTTTTTTATTATTATCAATGAACGCTTGTCTGGTATTGGTTCTATCTGGTAGCTGACGCCAGTGCTCTCGTTCTCGGTCAAAAAAATCAGCACGAATATAAATATATTTATTCTCAAGCACCGAAAAAACTTCAATTGAATGACGCTTTAACTTATTTTTTCCTTTTATATTTGCATGATTGACTGACTGATTATTTGGTTTTATTGGTGATGGTTTACTTTGCGCTTTCTCTGCACTTTTTTGTACGATGATCAGTTGTTGCTGACGTAATAAACCTAGGTCGGTATCAATACGCACAAGCGCTTCTGATCTTAATGCACCAACAGAAACGTTATCGACATAAAAACCATTCTCATCGTAATTAGTCACAAACGCCTTTGCCTTTTTAAGCTCGGAAATTTGTGTTTCTATAAATTCCGCATTTTCATTGTTTTTCTCGTTTGTTTGTCTTCTTGCTTCATTTCTTTGACTTTGCCTATCAAGACTTGACTCAGATAAGTGGATAGCTCCTGCATAACTCGCCGCCTCTAACCACGCTTGTCTTTTTTTTGCATGTAATGCCACTTGCTCTTTTGTTGCACTTTCTTCATTAGGTGTTGCATTAAGAAGTTCGACATAACCTTTAATCAGCTTATCCGTCTCCTTAACTTCTTCTTTTACAAATTGATGCGCCTTCTCTCCCACACAGTAAAAATCCGTTTTATGCTCGCCTGTCACAAATAAGATGTCATGCACCTCCTTTGGTTGACACACTGGTGGAGACATCAATGTACAGGTATCTGATACAGGACGAGGGCGCACGGGCTCAATAAGATACCCCTGTTTTACCACCTCATCGTTCAGAACTTCAGGAAGGCGAACGCTATCACCCACATGAATTAAATCAGGATTGGGCTGATATTGTGGGTTTAACTTAAGCAGGGTGGTAAAAGCAACGTCATTATTAATCGCAATGTTAAGCAACGTATCGCCACGTTGAACAATATAAGATGGATTCATGGTGTGATTACTCCTTTACCACTGAGTTGAAATGGATGTCATCGACGCAAGATGCAGTTCGGTCATATTCCATTGATAATCGGAAAACGGGGCCGAAATAGGTGCCAATACAGAAACACTTAACCACCTCTTGTTAAACCACGTTATTTTATTGATAGGAGAAAAATAATCACGACGCTCTTCATCTGAGAGGGAGGCGACTAGTGGCAATAATCCTCTCGGATCGTAATATCGAAGAAAGAGATCACCAACGCCTTTTTTAACGACTAACGCATTACGTAGGGAGTACATTAACTGACTGCAACTTGTTGTGCTTGCCGTATGAAATAATGCACCGCAATGGGTGGTACTCATTTTTTTTATACAGATATTCAACAAGACTTGAGCGCTCGTTATGTTAATAACAACGGGCCCATTTTTTATCACACTAAATGGGGTTGCATTAAATAAATTAACGATTTCTAGCTCATGGGTATGAGGGCTTAATTCGACGTTCCACTCAGGCCATAATTCGGGTTCAATAACCGCATAAAGGATCTCTTCCTCTCCAAAGACAGGGACTTCAATGCCATTAACTCGCCATTGTTTGTTTAACTGTGCAGTTTGCATATATCCCCCTGACCGCATTGACATAGCTCTTTAATAATTGAGCCTTCTTGAACCATTTCACTGTACACCGAAGAATTCATCACAGGCTTGGTTGATGCCAATGGCGACATTGAAAAAGTACGAGGAGGGTTAACGCTCACACTGCTACTTTGACTGGCCGCCGCGCCAGGGTTAATCGCAACACTCCCCCCAACTAAGGCGACCGAGCCTGAGCCATCAATCGTAATATTTGAGCCATACAAAGTGATGGTGCCGTTATTTTTTAAAATGAAACCGGAACTGCCTACTGTCGCGTTAATTTCATCCGCACTAATAATCGTATACTCACCATCGGATTTCATGGAGGCATTGCTTCCGACCTCTACTGTTAAGAGTTTGCCAACAGTTAACGTATCGTCAGCGCTAATGTCACTGCTTCTTGCCCCCATAGTGATCGTGCTTTTATCACCAGAAATAGTCAGTTCATCATTTTTTCCCACCGTACTATTACGATCCCCATGAACCTCTAACGTTTGTTTAGCAACAACGTTCTTTTCCATATTAGCGTTGTAGCTGACCTTGACATCTTGCTCAATCGTTTCCGTGAACGTTTGCTTAGTGATTGAAATTTTATTACCTTCAATGGTTTCTTTTCTGTCTTGCTTGATGGTATTTTCTTGATTACGTCCAACGGTTAGCGCTTCATCATTCCCTATGGTTCTGAATCGGTTATTAAGAACCTTGGATCTCATGTCTTTTTGAGCATGAAAATAAACTTGCTCTTGATTGGCTTCGTCTTCAAACGACATTTCATTGTAGCCCTCACCCTTGTGAGTTTGGGTACGAAACACCGTTTTAGTTTTGTTCTCAGGTAATGGGTAGGGCGGGGTATTCACTCCGTTATATACCGTACCAGTCACTAATGGTCTATCAGGATCCCCATCTAAAAAGGTCACGACCACTTCGTGTCCTATTCTCGGTAAATAGACCGCGCCCCAAGTAGGCCCCGCCATTGATTGACACACACGAAGCCAACACCCTGCATACTCATCATTATTTCCATAACGATCCCAATGAAACTGCACTTTAATGCGTCCGAGTTTATCGGTGTAAATCTCTTCCCCTGCCGGCCCGACAACGACAGCCGTTTGAGGTCCGTCAACCACAGGAGCGGAGAGTGTAGGGGAGCGGAACTCAACGTCTCGTGGCAAACAAATAAACTGGTTCTGATAAGTGGTCGGTAGACCGCTGGACTCTTCTTCATGCACTTGTGGGTTATGACCAGAGTGGCTTACTGACAGTAACGTATAATCTCTATTTATGGCTTTTCTTGAGTGTCTTATCAACTCGAAGCTATAGCCTGCCGTTAAGCGCATAATGCTGCTTTCCGCTTCTATTTGATGACTTTCAAGATGATTATCCGCTAAAAGAGAAACCGCTTGTAACTGACCTTGAGAGGCTTCAGCGTAACGACCTGGGTAATCAAAAAACGCCAAATCAGTATCTCGATCCCTTTGTTGCTCCACTTGCAGAGGAATACGGGGTTGCTCGTAGTTATAATCGGTTTGAGTCACGTGACCGGTACGAACCCGATGATAAGTGCTTAACTCAAAGACGTGCTCCCGATCTGCATTTCCGCCCCCCTCAGATTGATACACGAATGGTCCCATATAAGAAGCATTTTCTGGTGAGCTGATAATTTCAGGTATTGCATCATTTTTATCGACAATCACTAGCGTATGATTACTTTCACTATGCTCAAAGTAATACCATAATCCCTGCTCAGCCAATAAACGTTGAACAAAATGGCTGTCCGTTTCACGATACTGAAGCACGTATTCTTGAGGAGGGTAGGCGGCAGAAAGCTCAAAACGATAATCGGTCACAGCCCCGCCATCAAGCACCTCAGTGACAATATCAATTACAGATTTATCTTGAAATATCCGACAATCTTGACGCTGAGTTAGAAACCATAATTGAGGGGAGAGGGTGATTTGATAACGGGAAAATCGACGACCAACCCCTAAGTAACGCACCTCATTCACAACACCATGAAATTGACGACTATTCCCCATCCCCTGACCCATCAGAGTCAATAAAGCAGGTTTTCGACTTAATCCATCAAACGCGATATCCGCATCAAGTGAAAGTAATGACAAAGTGACGCGAAAAGGGCGAGACAACTCTTCAACCACATGAAAACTCTCGACACGAAACTCATGGGCTGTGCCAAACACCGTAAACGTAAATTCTATCTCTTTACTCATGTCTTTTACCTGATACTAATACGACAAAAGGGCCAACAGGGCCCTCATTTAAAATTATGTCTTCGCGTCATTACGCTTCGCGAGGTTTACGCCAATCGTCATCGCCAGCCGTACCACACGTTTCGTGCGTTACTTCAATGGCACGATAAGTAAACTTCAGAACTTCTTCTGTTACGCGATCTGAGGTTGCGGCGTCTTGGCAATGAGCCATGCGAGTTTGCACATCAACCAATAATGCATCGATAAGTTTAATGGTGTAGTAATGCTCTTGCTTACCAGACGTGGAAGTACGGTAGAAATTGATGCTACATTCCGGTAATTTCTCACCAGACACTAACGCATTAAATAACAATGGAGAGCATCGATCTTGTTGCTTAGTCACGATCACCGGACGGTGGACACGTTGGCCAGTAGGTTGGCCACTTTGTGGATCACGTGGAACGGTTAATACATGATCAAGCTCTTGAACTAAAAATTGATCGATGTGTGCTTCCTGCCAGGTATTACCGACAGAATCTGCTGAATAGGCATCTTTGGTGATATCGCCCTGAACTTCGCCTTTTATAGACATATACGCTGGAGTTGGCATCGTTGTATTCCTTATTTTGGATTCTATTTAGGATAGCGTGTTACACGAGTTAACCTAGATAGAGCAATTAGAATGCCAATATTAAAACACCTATATATCAATAAGTTAAATAAATTCAATTTTTATCTTTTTATTTACTAACCAAGAAATTGGATAAATAACCAAGAAGTTGTTTTTATTTATTAACCAATGATCATGCTTAAATCTGCCCATCATGACAATAAGTCTCTGCTTTTATTACTCGAGTTCACTGTACAGTTAGTTTAGAAAATATGAGCGAATTTATGCTGATAATTCTTTAGTTCACCGCTGACTCTGTGGGATAGATTCAGTCACGTGTTGGACTTTAGTTCGAGAATATCTAGAAATTATTTAGGAATGAGTTTGTCATTAGACAGGGGGAACGAAGCCTCAGCTAATGCAGTAAGGCTATTATTTGGGATGTTAAGATATGAAACATGGGTGCTCGTGGCCTGCACTTAACAATCTGAAATCAGGTGGCTGCTTTACTCAGCCACCTGTTCAGCTACTATCTTGATTCGTAAGCAAGTGTTGCTTTTAAAATCGTCCCCCCTGATTGATAAGAGACATCACACAATGAATCTCGTACTAACCAAAGCCCAATTAAAATAGTCACGCAAATGACTACTAAACTCGTTACAGCCGATTTTTTCAGCATTTTCTTGCACCTCGTCAAAATAGAGGCTAAGATCAGCTTTGTCTAGAAACATGATTTAAACCTCGTTAGTTAATGAAAATTAATTATCGGGGTTTTCGTCTATTTACCGTCTACAAAACTTACGCCATGCTTTCGGTTAATAGCCAAAAGCACCCGTCGCTATTCTAACCTAAACACTTTCTCTTATTCTACTTTTTCATACACTTATCTTTATTGATTACTTCATATTGCTGAATATGGATCTGTTTTTTATGTTCGTTTTTTAGTCGGTTCATTTTACTGATAAAAATTAAGGACAAAAAGAAGAGTGGGCGAATGTTCATTTATAGTCTTGGCCAAAACAAAAAAGACGTTTTAACCAGGACTAACATTCACGGCTTTTCGCTGCGCTCGTCTTGCTAACTTGATTCATTACGAAACAAGGTTTCTATTCATCTAAGTTTCAAAGACACAATCCCCTCGCAACATCAAAAGAAAGAGCCAGAGCTAACATCAAGAGCGTTCACTTCTGTTTCTAAAGTGCTTGTAATCGTCGCTATCACTTTCATGAGTCATTGTTTCCTATGTGTGTGTTTTCACATTCGCCTCGCAACTTCCTGTAAATCGTTTCTTATCACAACCTATTGGTCAAGGGTATATAAACGCTACGCGCCCTTGTCCAATAGAACGATGCTAAGAAATCGAACAGTCAGGCGAAACGAAGATGAAAACTCACTCAAACATAGGAAAACAGCCATGACTCATTCAGTAGCTATCAACTCAACAATCACTAAAGAAACAGAAGCGATGCAAGCAAAGGCAGGCTCAAGCAAAAATGAAATTATTCAGAGCAAAGAGCAACGTATTGACCCTATTCCATTCTTTTTAGGTACGGTGGTTTTGACGCAAGGGATTAATATTTTATGCGAGGGTAAACACGAAGCAATGGATGAATTTGTTAAACGTCACGCGTTATGCGATTGGGGCACAACGGCGGCGGAAGATGGCGAGCTTAATAATGAAGCGACCCATAACGGAGAGCGCATTATGTCACAGTACGATTTTGAAGGGACAACCCTTTGGATCGTTACTGATCATGATCGCCGTGTGACGACCATTTTATTACCAAGCGAATATTAATTAACTTTACCCTTTAAACCGCCCATAAAGGGCGGTATAATAAATTCAATGATTAGGAAGCATCTTATGTTTACTGAAAATGAAAAAACAACCCTTGCTCAAGCCGCTGCGATTATTGAAACAAAAATCCGTACGACGCCTGAGCTAACGACTTCTGATTTAGCCATTGAATTTTGTACTAATCGATTAGTACATAAAGAGCATGAAGTGTTCGGTATTTTGTTATTGGATAATCAGCACCGTTTAATTGAGTTTGTAGAGCACAGTGTTGGGACGATCGATAGTGCGTCAGTGTATCCACGAGAAGTGGTTAAATTAGCGTTACATTACAACGCTGCCGCCGTGATATTTACACACAATCATCCTTCTGGCATTGCGGAGCCGAGTCAATCCGATCGAAAAATAACGGCTCGATTGTTGGATGCATTAGCATTAATTGACGTTAGAGTGCTTGATCATTTTGTTATTGGGTGCGGTGAGACGGTCGCTTTCTCTAAAAGAGGATGGATTTAATCGTCAGGTTTGACGATTAAATAGTGTAGGGCTGCAAAGCAGCCCATTTATACAACAATGGACAATTATTATGAGTAAAATTAAAGCGGGTTATCTCACAGAACCCCCTGTTACTGTTGAAGCCTTTCGCAATCGTCCGTGCTCGTTACCAATAACAGATCAAAATCATGTACCGCCTACACCTGAAGAGGTGAGATCGTTACGTCAGATTTTAGGCTTTACACAGAGTCGAGTCGGGGCATTAGTGGGGCGATCTTATAATGACAAAGGCTGTAAAGCGGTTAGGCGTTGGGAAAGCAATATTGAAAGTAAAGAATATCGACCTATTAATTACAGTGCCTGGCAGCTTATGTTATTAGCGGCCGAGGTCATTTTTCTTGATGAAATAATTGAAGCTTCAGAGCAATATAGATTAGGGTGTCATATTAAGGGAGAGATGAACGATGACAATTGATCAAAAAATTTCAGATTATTTACCCGAGCATTATCCAGAAAATCAAACCTGCGAAAGAGTGCAGGGTTATTTTATCGGCCCTAAGTTAAGAGATGATTTTGATAGCACACCCAATGAAGAGCGACATTCATTGGAGTTAGAGCACTGGTTTGGGCGCCCATACATTGATATTGAAGAGTTTACCTTTGAAACCTATCAAGATCACGTGACGCGAATGGGTAAGTTTGGGATCGAACTCGAAATTGAGTCGGAAACTGAGTTCTATGAGAGTCAGCAGCAGAGTAAAGAAAGTTGGTTTACAGCATGGCCAACAGGTAAACGTTTTGAGTCCCGTTGTCTTACTGGAGGTGCATGGGATCGCTCTAGTACTCTAGGAATGTTTGCGACTCTTGATGAAGCGATTGCTCGATGCAAACAAGACATTATTTTATTTGGCTAGGTTAAATTAAGAGGTGATCGAGATGTCACGCGCATTACTGGACGAAACGGTGCTTAAATTTATAGATGCGAAGTTATCCATCGAGGGTCGTATCACCTCAACAGAGGTGATACGCGCATTTGGTTTAGGTCGTCAAAAAATTAGCTCTCTATTTACTCAGTATCGAGGGTTGTGTCCTAACAATATGCACCATGATGTGAGTTTGAGATGCTACGTACGTGGTGATAAATTCAAGGCAAAGTTACTTACGAATAAAACGCCGGAAGATTACCTACAGGCTGTTGAAGTCATATTCGGCGAGCAAGAAGGCTAAAGATGAGTGAGACTGTCGAAAAAATCAAATAGTTTCGTGCCACAATAAAAGAGGTCCGCGAGAATTTTAAGCAGCCTTTGGGCCATCCATGTTTAATTGCACAATTGGACGTTTGTGAGAAAGTCATGGCTGAAAATAATGATAAGTCGATTTGGGGATCATATGGACGGGGCTCAGTTCGGCATTTCAGGAATGATTTACGTAGGACGTTGATTGAGGGGGAATGGAGGGATGGTAGTGAGTTTTCTGACTCACCTCTTTTCTTTGGGTGGTCAATAAAGCAAATAGAAAAAATAATGATTGATGATGCGAGCTCTATCCCTGAGCTGGTGATGGGAGCATATGATCATTATCAATGCCACAAGCAGCTTTTTGACTTCTATTAAAGGGAGAAGATGAGCGATGATAAGGGTAAGTCATTGTACCGACTGATAGAAGGTACAATGTCATAAATAAAAAATACGATCTTTTAATCGGCCTATTTTTTACTAATATTTTTCTTCAGCGAGCAATCCATTCTAGATTGATTGCTTTTTAAATTCTATTCATTCACTGCTTCTTTTAATGCTTTACCGGCTTTAAATGCCGGCATATTGCTTGCGGCAATTTGAATGGTATCGCCTGTTTTAGGATTACGACCTTCACGCGCCGCTCGTGGGTTGACTTTAAATGTGCCAAATCCAATTAACGTGACTTCTTCACCGTTTTTTAGTGCATTGGTAATGCTTTCTACGGTGGCATTTAACGCCGCTGTTGCTTCTTGTTGTGATAAATCCGCGATATCTGCAATGTGTGATACTAAGTCTTTTTTGTTCATGCTTATATTTCCTATCAGTAAATAAACGATTATTCGTATTCGATGGTCATTATCGTAAATTAAAACGCGAACCATTTACTCTCTCTTAACATTGAGATAAATCAGTTTCTGTGTTGGTAGGGGGGAACCATTGCGGTTAATGGTAGACGAGTTTTCGTGAATGATGACGTATTGTGCGTTAATTTTCATGTCTATTTGTTGGTTGATATTTTGAAATTCAGAGTCACTTCACGTTCGTGTGTTTTTTACGTATGGGACTCAATAGGTATCACGTACAGTTAAATGAAACTGTATGATGAGAAATGAAATGATCAATGAGCAAGCTTATGTTCCATTTTCTTGTGTTTTTAATGGCGATAAAATGTTTAACACTATGACGCTCTTTACTGGAGATACGTCCATGTATCGTCATATTTATCAAGTGTGTTTAGTGAAAGAAGATGAAGCTCAGTTACACGTGCTTGGGGGCTTTTTTATTAAAACAAACGTTGATAGAAAAGATGAAAGGTATTTATCTATTCTGTTGCAATGTTGCTCTCATCTTGAAGCGTTTGATAGTGCTTTATTTTTATCTTTGAAGCTAAAGATTGAAGGGATTCAAGATATTAATGAAGAGGAAGGGATTAGTTTGATGAAGTATCAATATCAACAGTTAGTTAATCAAGGGATGATTTCATTTAAAGGCTCTGTACATCATTATGCCGAGGCTTAAGTAAGTGGGAGTGACGTGAGCTTATTTGATATGTTCCCCTTTTTCTTGTCTAACGGTAAATTTTTTTCTCATTAAAGTGCCTATTTTTCTTTTAAAGATAGAGTTTTTCCTTTTTTATAACTATATGTTAATCATGATTATTATGAGAGGGACTGATAGGTGAATGCAGATATCTATATTATTTATGACATTTTAGTGTCATGGGATAACCCGAAAACATACTCAGATCTGACTAATGATTATAAAAATAAGTCAGGAGAGTGGCATTCTCCTCAGTCTTGGGCGGCTCCTTTAGGTTTGTTAAATCAAGTGCTCGCTGATGCGGGAGCGCCTGCGTTGAGTGCGCTTGTTGTTTCTCAAACAACAAACGAACCAGGACTTCATTTCTGGTCTAGTGCTTCTAATGTTCCAGAAAAGCACAACAATCCGCTTAAGCGGCACTTAATATGGCAAGGCATTCTTAAGCAAGTTTTTGTATATCCATGGCCAAGTCAACTTCCTGCCTATAACGTATGAGGTATGAGGTATGAGGTAGAGTTTGTCAGGGGTCACATTAATCCTTGTTATACGGTGGTTAGTTACACTGATGTGCATAATTCTACCTGTTAGATTTTACGGTAGAAAGAGGGGGAATATAAGAATACATTAACAAGGTGACAAGGAACAAATATACAACCTATTTAAGACTACTCTTTTTTTAGACAGGTGATCTCTCATTCGTAGTAGTTTTTTGGCTCAGCTGATACTGGGCCATTTTTTTTATTACTCAAATTTGAAACAAAAAAATGCCACGCACTTGGTTGGATGCATGGCAAACTGGAGTCAGTTATTCATAAGGTAATAACTGGAAATACAACAATACACTCAATTAAGATAGGTTAAAACGTTTCGATTACCATGATTTTTTCGTTCTTTTATTTAAACCGCAAGTAGACAGTAATAATCCCCGGGCGATTTAACAGGCTTTTCGTCGCAAGCTCCTCCCATCGATAACGTGATGCCGTAGTTAAGCAAGCTTAAACGGCCTCTACGCTCCTGATAGACAATCCTTATCGCAACATCAAAAGAAAGAGCCAGTGCGAGTGCTAAATCTACAGCTAGAGCTAACATCAAGGGCTTTCACTGCTTTGGGTTAAGGTCAACTACGCATGGGCTTGGTTTCGTGCGTCATTCATCCTCTTTGAGTTACCGCTACCCAGTGCGTCGCGACTTCCTGCAAATCAACTCACCATCAGAACCTTAATGACAAGGGTAAATATACGCTTCGCGCCCTTGTCATTAAGAACCCTGTGGAGAGATTGAGCAGTCAGGCGATGCACTGAATAGCGATATCTTAATCAAAGAGGACTCAATCATGACACACTCAACTCAAGCCCCTGCAAGTTTCTCTACACCTCAATCAGCAACCAAAGGCCAGCCTTTGGAAACCGAGGCTCACTCTAAAAGCGATAATTTTAAAAGCAAACCAAAAAGCAAAGGCAAAAAAACAAAAGCGAAAACGGATTTCTATCAAATTATTACGGATTCGATTATTGCAAGTCTTGAGTGTGGGGTTAAACCGTGGGCGTGTCCCTGGGACATGGAAGGGTGCTCTTCTATGCCTTACAGCTTGAAGAGTGGCGCGCAATACAGTGGCATTAATGTGCTGTTGTTGTGGGGCGCTGCTGTTGAACGTGGGTTTACTGCGTCGGCTTGGTTGACGTACAAGCAAGCCATCGAGATGGGTGGCCACGTTCGCAAAGGTGAAAAAGGCACGACGATTATTTTCTATAAGCAGTACACCAAAGAAGATAAATCCACCGGTGATGAAGAGAGCGCGTTTGTGATGAAAACCTACACCGTGTTTAATCTTGACCAAATCGACGGCATTGAGTTGGCTGGTGGGGCGTCAATGACTTCCGTTCAATCTCTTGATTTTAACGCCTACGCACACGTTGACGAGGCGATTAAGGCAACGGGCGCACAGATTGTCGAAATGGGTAATAAAGCCTTCTATCGTCCTTCTACGGATGAAATATATCTGCCGCCTCGTGAGCGCTTCAATAGTGAGCCTGATTTTTATGCGACCACCCTTCATGAATTGACTCATTGGAGTGGGGCAAAGGCCCGACTAAATCGCACAAAAGGAAAACGTTTTGGCGATGAGGCATACGCGTTTGAAGAGTTAATTGCTGAGCTTGGCAGTGCCTTTTTAATGGCGGATTTTGGTCTCGGTGGAGAGGTGCAACACGAGAGCTATATTGCCAGTTGGTTGAAGGCATTAAAGAATGATAAAAAGATTATTTTTCAGGCCGCCAGTGCCGCGTCGAAAGCGCATCAATACATTACTCAGGCTCGCGAGTGCGCCGCGGCTTAATACTTTAATAGGCTTGTCGATTCATAGTAAGGGGGCATGATGCGTATACACAATAATAAACAACGTCGAATGACTCATCAATCGACGTATTCATTTTCGGATAAACTTCATTATCTTAAATTGTTGTCTCGGGGAATAAGTGAAACTCAACAAAATGATATTAATGAATTAAAAAACACGTCATTATATCAAGATATAAAAAGCGTATTCGATGGTGATGGATTTTGTTGTTTTGATTTAACCTCCTTGTACGATGTAATAATAAATTTAAATGAAAAAACGACAGCTCACTCTTGGAATATCTGCATTAATTCTGATAGCGTGATAATACATTGTCGTTTTAATTCGGTCTTTCCTGGTATTCGTTTTATAAAGATGAATGGGCATTATTATTTAAAGTCGTTTAATTATAATATGAGCGGTAAATATTAAATTGATGCTTTTTAAATGGAGTCATGAGTTCAAATGAAATTAAATATCCTGTTTTTATCTGTGGCGTCATTGAATGTGAACGCGTTCTGTTTTGAAGAGGCTGGGCGTTATTACGATGTTAGCCCAACCTTGTTAACATCGATTGCGATGGTTGAAAGTAATCTACAGGCCGATGCGGTGAATGAAAACAGAAACAAGCGCGGAGAGGTGGTGAGTGTCGATTATGGATTGATGCAAATCAATTCGACGTGGTTCTCTCGTTTATCTCGGTTTGGGGTCAGCAAAGATAATTTACTGAATGACGCCTGTTTTAATGTTCACATTGGTGCGTGGGTTCTGTCTCAAAACTTCGCGAGCCATGGTTATAACTGGAACAGTATCGGGGCGTATAATGCGGGATTCAGTGCGAAGAATGCCGCGGCTAGAGCACGATACATTAGAAAAGTTCAAGCGGCGTTAGCGAGCTTGTAAGCGTCTTTTTTTGTTTCCCCTGTCAACGTGATTTTTTCCTCTTCGCTTTTCCTTCCTTAATTTGTTTTTCTATTGAACGTCTCCAACGCTCTTTTGCCTGTGGTCGAACTCACGCGCCATACTGAACGGCTTTTTTCTTTGAATACCCCCATTTTAGATTTTTAAAACAGTGACAATAATTTTTCCATCCGAGTGCGCATTACCTTCTTTTTAGAGATTGACACACTACGCTACTTTGATGAATCAAAGTAATGGGTTGTCTGTATTTCAAAGCCATTTAAAAACAGTGAGTTAGGTGTCTTTTGAATTTAGTTTTTAAGTTATTGAATTTTCATTGTTTCATTTAGAATTATCATCGAATTTGGTACACAAGTGGTACAGATTTGGTACAAATCTGGTACAACGTATAGTACTCAATAGGTTATGGTTTTTACATTGATTTTGTACCAAGTTTGAGCCACTTTTTGTTTCACCTTTGACCCATTTTTCTTTTGTTTGTACCACTTTTGTACCATGATTTTAGGTCTTTTAGCTTTTTTGTACCACATGTGTACCACGGTTTTTCATGTGGTACACTTATGGTACAAATGAAGGGCGAATGTGTACCAAGGTTGTACCATCCTAAAGAGAGGTAAAGATGACAGTAAATAGAGTACAAGTGCCTATTGATGGGGCGTTAAAAGTGACGGTTGACCGCTATGTTGAAAAGCAAGGTGGCAGTCGTGCTCAAGCCGTTAAGTTTCTTGCAGAGCTCGGTGCTAGGTTGTGGGACAGAGAAGACGATGACACCCCAGTCGAGGTGAGTGATAGAGAAGTGCTGGAAGAAGTGTTGTTATTGGTTCGACGTAATTTGATGGTCAGTAATGTGACTCACTCTCAAACCTTTGACAGTGAAGAAATGATAAAGAATGATGTAGTGGCGAAAGCGTTGAGAGATAAGTTTGTAGATAAAGCGCAAGTACAGCAAGCGGATTTTCTTGCTAAGGAATAAGTAAAAGCGGCTCTCTTTTTTAAGGCGTGCCGCTTTTATGTTGTTATCTTTCTCTGTCCAATTCCATGAGTCTTTGGGGGTTGGTATCGATGTCTGGTGTGCTCTTTTCATCCATATTGATGTTGCTGACTTTGCTCATGAGTTCGTTCTCTTCTTTTCTTTCTTGCTCTTTAATGAACTTGGATTGAGATGACAATAGGTGTTCATCTTCTTGTTTAATGGCATTCTCTTGTTTGTGCATATCAAGATTGTTGCCTACTTCATTTTTTATTTCTAACTGACCGTGTTCAATTTTTGTTATTTCAGTATCGATTTGTTTCTGTAATTCTGCGTTATCAATAAAGGTGACGGTATGGTTGGTAAAGTTGTCCATTATCTTTGTGATGTTATTTTCGTTTAGGGTTTCTCCTTTGGTGTTTAATACAATGATGATGTTGTCTCGTAATGTGTTTTTATCCATTATTTGAATGTCGTTTTTATTATTAACGGTATTAATGTCGATGTCTTTATTGTTGTGTTGATTAATTAATAGGGCGTCTTCAATGGTCGTGGTAATAATGCTGATGTTGGTGTTTGAGCCTTCGTTAATAACGACGTTTGATTTTGTTTTAGTGCCGAGTACGCGTTTTTCTATATTTAAGTCGGCGGTATGTCCTTTGTTATCTAAATACGTTATTTCAATGGCGTTACTTTGGCCTTTGTTATTTTCGATGGTTGAGATAATCGCAGGGTAATTACTTCGTGTTTCTGATGAATATACCTTTGGGTGAAATTTAATGCTTGGGTGGTCGTCAATAATAATGCCTTTATTGCGCAGGTATTCTTGAGCAATCGTGCCTTTGATTGGGGTTGCTTCTTGTTGGTATTGGCGCGCGCGGGCTTCGAGCTCGCTGATGAATTTAGGCGTGGTATTGGTCAGTTTTTCATGGTTTGGATTGAGGGTTAACGGGTTGTCTTTGGTTTGATTAAGCAGCGTATCGGCGTGCAGTAACGCGTCTTTAAAACCGATGTTTTCAACCGCCATAATGAGGTTTATGCCATTGCCTTTTTCGCCGGTTGTCCAGTCTTTAAAGTGGCCACGATGCTTGCCTGTGAGCGTGACTTTTAACGCGGATTTACCGATGCCAAAAGTGAGGTAATCACGGTCTGATTTGCTTTTGTTTGGGGTACCAAGTAGGTGAATTGCGAGTGATTCGGCTCGCATGGCGAGCTCGCTATTGAGTTTTTTGGCCATGATTTTCATGTCCAAATTGCCATTGATGTCTTGGTAATGTGGGTTTTCTTTTGGCAGTGGCGCGGTGTTAAAGGTGATGCTTTCTTTTGGGGTTGAGAGTGTATTGGTCTCAATGGCAGAGCGTTTGTCGTCCTGGTTGTTGAGCCATTGTTTTATCATGGTGCCTTCGTTGTCGGTGTAGAGTTTTACGTGCTCGGATGCGCGAGTTAAATCGATATAAGCACGACGAATGTTGGTCAGTTGCCCACGGCCTTTGATGGCGGTGATGACGTTTTTGTACGTGGCGCCTTGCGCCATGTTTGCGGTTCTGGTGTACGAATAATCCCAGTGGGCGTCTTTTAAATCCGTGGTTGATAGGGTGATGGTGTGCTGTTTTTTGTTGCTAAGGGTAATGAGATTGTTCTCAATGTTACTGACGGTATACGGCGTATTGGCTTCAATGCCTTTGTCTTTGTCGGTCATTCTCATCATGACTTTATCGTTGGTTGAGAGGGGTTGGTCACTGCGAGTGAACAGGTTTGTCATTTTATGATCGCTATTTTTAGGAAAGAACGGGCGTTCTTTTCCTGTGCTCTGCTCTTTTACTGTCACTAGGTTGTGTTTGTTATCCACGTGAATGATGGTGGATAGGGTGTCTTTGCCTGTTTTTACAACGAGTCCTTTTTTGTAAGGCAACATAGTGGCCATTTCTTCTTTGGTGGCGCCAATGCTGCGCAGTCGTGGCATGAGTGTGTTTTCTTTATGAAGTTGATTACTTTGTTGGAGGCCATGTCTGATGTGTTCAGTGATGGTGTCCCGCTCCTTGTTGGTATAAGCAATGATGAGCGTGTCTTCTTGCGATTGTTCGGTTCTTGAAAGGTAATCTTGTGCGACGACGTGAGCCAGTTTCTCTGTGGCTATTTCTTGGTTTTCTCTGTGGTTGGGGGTGATTTTCTCGTAGGTTGAGACGACATGATGAGTTTTGTGGATGCCCGTGTCGGCGTTGGGTTGCTGCTTGAGCTTGCTTAGGCTGCTTTCTGGCTGTTTGTCTACCATGTTGTGCACCGCGCCAAGGAGGGTGTCGTTTTGTTGTCTTACGATGTCCGTCATGTCGGTGCGATTAAGGGCGTTGCTGCTCATGGCAAGCTCAAAAGGTTTGCCTGCGCTGAGTGATTGCAATTGCGCTTTGTCCCCAAGAAGCACCGCTTTCGCGTCACTTTTCTCAACTAAGGCGGTGAAGTGTTTCATGTCATTGTTGCCAATCATGGAGCTTTCATCGAGAAGAAAAAGCGTTTGTTGGTATGTGTTTGCTGTGGTTTTGCCACTCTGGATGTCGGCGAGTAAGGATTGAAGCGTTTGCGCTTCAACGCCTTTGTTTTTGAGCTCGTTTACGGCGGCGTGAGTGGGCGCCAGACCAAGGATGGTCGTTTCTTTGTTTGAGAGTTTGTCGATGCTGTGAATGAGTTCGATGTCTTTCTCAAGCATGGTTGATTTACCGGTTCCCGCCAGTCCTTGTACCGCCACGAATCTATCGGGGGTTGTCGCTATCATGTGGACGCTTTCTTTTTGTCCTTGAGTGAGTCGGCTTTCATGTTGAAGAAATTCGGTGGCTTGAGCGTGAGTGACAAAGGGCGTGGTTTGGTTTTTCCCTCGCGCTAAGGTATCGAGAATGGTCTTCTCGGTATGGATGGCGTCTTTGGTTGTCCAGCGGGTGCCATCACTGAATTCACTAGAGAGGGTTTCTTGATTGTTTTTTAAGGTATCAATGATGTCCTCTTTGCTGATGGCGGTGCCGGTCTCTTCTAGACTGTAGCGTATCGCTTGCATGACGAGCTCTTTTTGGGTGTAACCGGCTTCTTTTTCACTGATGTGATGAATGGCAAAGTTAACTGCTTTTTCAATGTTGTTTGAGGTTGGGGTGTTTAACAGGCGCAATGCCTGTTCAACGTCTTTGGTCACGGTGTTGGTTGTCAGTGTCGATAGGTATTTTTCTGTCGGCTGTGTTGTGGCCATGACTCGCTCAATGGCGGCGGGTCTGACTTCGTTTTTTTCAAACTGCGCCGCGACTTTCTCTTTGTCGTCAGTGAAAATATCGATGTTGTTTCGATTGAGGCTCAACTCATTGAGTAATTCTTTAGAGGCGCTATACGCTTTGGTCTGCACCATGAGGTGCGTTGCCGTGTCACTTATTTTTTGAGTGGTACTGGCAAAGTTGTGCGTGATGGGCGCGTCCGTCAGGTGTTTTGTCTTAATGGTTTTTTGTTGGCCCTCTCTGTCTTCTAAGGTGATGGACTGAGGTGTGGCTTTTTTTACAATGAACGCTTGATGGGCGGCGAGTTGAGAGGCGTAATGTTTTCCGCTTGTGATGATTTTATCGCCGCTGGCAATCTCTAGGCTTTCTTTTTTAAAGACAGAAAAATTATGCGCTGGCTTTGATGGGTCGATGGTGAGTTGATTGCCTTTTTCATCGATGATGTCCAGCGTGTTGGTTTTTCTGTGGGGTTTACTGACGATGTATTGACTCATCGCGCCTTCGCTCCATGAGCGAAGTACCATGCCTGGTTTGTAATGGGTGGACAGGGTACGTTGCTCTTGGCTTAGAAAGTGGGGGTTTAACGTCGAAATGCTCACGCCTTGGCGTGACACTTCGCCCGTTTGTTTGAGTCTTTCTCTGATGGCGGTGTTGAGTGTTTTCACGTCAGCATTGGTTGTTGCCAGCACTTGGATCGTGTTTTTGTCTGGTTTTTCTGCATATTGATTGACTAACTCATTGAGGTTGTTGTCGTGGATCTTTATTTTCGCTTTGGTGGGTTGATTGTTTACCCAGTTGATGTTGTTGGTGTTTCCTTTGCTTAAAAGGTCCATTGAAGAGTGAGATTTCATGCCTTGTCGTGCGGAGGCATGGTTGAGGAAGATTATCTTACTGTTGGTGTGTTTTGCTTTGTTGGTGATGTCGATGAGTTGGTCGCCACTGAATTTACCGCTGTCTTCAAAGACAAAAACGTCTTTGTTGCTAAAGGGCGTTACTTTGTCACCTAAGTATTGATTTACCCCATGAACAAAATCCGCTCTGAACGTGTTTTTTATCCATTGGAGTGGAGTGTGGGATTGGCGCTTTATGGTGCGCTCTGTTTTTTCTTGAGAGATGCCACCCTGCGTCATGATGTGAATGCGCTTGCCGCTTTCAGAGCCGACATGCAGCAGCCCTTTTGCTACTTGCTCACTCGAACCAAACACATTGACAGTATTGAACTGTTTGGTTGAAAGAAATAATTCCGCGAGTTTGTTCTGGTTTTCTTTGTTTAAATTGAGTTGAGATAGTGCAGTGTCGTTGGGTTGGGTGCGCATGTGGCGAGGGCGCCCCTTGGTGGAATTAATGAGTTTTTTCTCGTTATTCAATAAGGCTGTGGTTGTGAATTGACTGTTGTTTTTGTCTAATCCAATCAGCTCTTTTGAAGCGATCCTCTCATCAAGCGCAAGCTTGATGTCCAGTGCATCGAGCTTTTCTCCTTTGGTGAATTCACTCATGGCAAAAGACACCATTTTTTCATAACTCAATTGGGTTTGTGTTTTTGATAAATGATTGATGGTACGAGTCAGCGCATCCACGGCGCGTGGTTTGATAACGTTTTCATTGGGCGCTTTAACCGGATTTTCTTTTGCGTTGTTAATGAAGGCGGTTATATCAAACCCGTCGGTTTTTACGGTATGTTGCCAGGTGCTGTTGAGCTCAACGGCGTCTTTGTGTGTTTTGGCTTTTCGGGTGTTTTTGGCCGCTAAGTCTCGGGTTTGTTGAGAATTAAACCCTAAGTCTTGGGTTTTCTCATTGATTTGTTGGCTTCGCTTTGAAAAGTCATCCATGAGTGATTGAGGCACCCCCTCAATCTCAAACTGACCATTGCCAGCTCCTTTGATTGTGTAGCCCAGGCTTTCTGCTTGTTTGGATAAATGACTTTGGTAGAGCATGCCATAGTAGAGTTGATTATTGTATACGCGCTCCATTGTGCCATTAATAACCCCACCAGATTGTTTTAAACTGGTGGCCAAGGCGCGTAATCGACCTTGTTCGTCACGAGTCATGTTGGCGGTCAGGGCGTGAGTGTGAAGTTGTGGATCGTCTTCTCGACTGGTTTTGTGCTGAACCAAACCAAACAACATGCTTTTGCTGTTGGCGTAGGATTGTTTTTTTGTGTCCTCTTCGGTGTATTTGACTTGAGCGGCGTCTTTTTCAAGCTCAGATAAAGCGAATTTAACGGCGTTGTTGTGGCCATCAAGCAGTCGAGTGTCCCCACCGACCAAGGCCAGAACGCTGACGGATTTTGGCGCCGAAAAGGTCAAATCAAACCCTGCTCGGTGTTTGTCACGTTTTCCATGAATGGTTTCATCGAGTAACGAGCCTGAAAGTACCGCTTGTAAGGTATCCCCTTCGATGGGTTTTCCATCCAGGCCTTTTTCGGTGGCTAACTTTCCAAACCACGCGGTGTTGTTGCTGTCTTTTAAGTAGTAATTCTTTTCCTTATCAGACTCGCTGTTTTCTTTTTCTGTCGTGAGTTCGGATTGCTCGCCATTGAGGTGCTTCTCATCGTCTAGGTAATATTTAGTGGCTTCGCCAGCGCTCGCGATTGGGGAAATGGATATCATGAGGGGGATCCTTATCAACGTTTTTTGGATTTATCGCGGTTTTGTGATTTTTTGCTATAATTAGATTTCAGTGGTCTAGGGGCTCTAGGGAATGAACCCCGAAACGTCGCCTTTAACGGGAGCGGCTTGACCACGTTTCTTTAATCTCCGAGCTCTATATCGGCAATGGAGGCTTCATTTATCATGCGCTCAGCCTCTTGCTCTTGCTCAATGTCTCTTCTTTCTTGCTCTTTTTTCTCTGGAGTTAGCATCGATCCTTTTTCTTTTTGAATTAACTCTTTGGCTTTATTGGCTCGGATGGCCTGTTTTTGATCTGCCCATTCCGCGTTCATTTGTGTTTCGTCTTCAAAGTTTTTCGCTTGGCCACTTCGTAATGCATCACGGTTTTCTTTATCTAACGCTTGCGGTGCCATGAGCTCAAGAAAGGTCAGTTGTTCATAAATAGCGGTCATCTCAGGTGACATGCTGTGGTTGCGTTTGATGAAGGGGTGACAAAGTTGTGGCATCTTATCGAACACTAAATCTAATCGTGTGATGAGGTTGCACCCCAGTAATCGAACCCAACACTGTAAGTCGTCCAGAGTTTGGATTTCAGCGGTTGATACCACGGGTCTTGTCACCGTTTGGTGGCCAAGAGAGACGCCATCACGCATGGCGTGAGCGCCATAAGAGTAGTTTTCTTTGGAGATGTCTATCTCTTGCTCGCCCAAATCTAGCGCCGATATTTTTGCCATCGTGGCTGATGGGGCTCGAAAGTAAAAACGGGTGTTGAGTAAATCAAAAATGACCTCAGCCGTGGTTTTACCGTAGGTTTTGACCAATTGAGCGTAAGACTGAATGCCAATGACATAACAGCCGCCAAACTTTCTGACTTCGGCGATGATGGCGTCCAACTCTGGCAATTTATGCAAGGTTGGCATCTCATCGAGTATCACCCAGATACGGCGGTCTTCGTCTTCTTCCATGCCTAAGATGGCGTTGGAGGCAATGGCCAACCACATTGAGATTAAGGGACGTAATGACGCGTGTTGTTGTGCATTACTGGAGAGAAACAAGAAGCCTTTTTGCTCATCGTCTTGCACCCAATCGGTGATGGAGAATTTAGGGCGCTTTAAGGCGTTGTGTTCATTTTTCTCATCCAACCCTTCTAAGAATCGCAAGGCTTTAATGTACGTGGCCAATACGGATTTGATGGAAATGGCGGTTTTTTCAATCTTGTTAGACACGAGGGTGGCCGATTCCGTGCCTTTTAAAAAAGAGCCTAATGTTTCTAGCTCAGAGGTTAAGACCAGGCTCAGTAATCGAGCGGTGCTGACCGGTTCATTGTCTTTCATCATTTGAAAGGCGGTGCTTGAGAAGATGGTTCGCGCCGAATCAACCCAAAATGGATCGCCATCGCCATGTTGAGGAATAAGGGCCGCGGCCATGTTTTCAAAGTCAGGGGCTTCTTTGGCGTCACACCAAATGTCCCAGTTGGCGCAGCGCTCATCAAAGGGATTTAAAATGGTGTCGGTTTCAGGGTTATAGAACTTACCGACAAAGGTGCAGCCTTTGTCGTAAATGATGGCCTTATCGCCACGTTTACGTATCCAACGGACCAACTTTCTGAGTGCGACGGATTTTCCCGCGCCCGTGGTGCCGTCAATCATTAAGTGCTGTATTTCAAAATTGTGCTTAAACAGACGGTGCTTATCGATGGCAAAACTTGATAGCTTGCTCTTGGCTTTAACTTCTTTAGTTATCTCTGCAGGAGTTGCCTTTTTTATCCCACGGATAAAGTGATCGTCGGTTTGTTCGTCCCCTTTACTTTTAAAATACGTCATGGCAATAAAGACAAGGCCGAGTCCAAGTAAGGTGCTTATCAAGAAATTGACTTGGAGTTGATACCAAAACTGAGCGTTTAAATCGAGTAAGGTGTTGTTACTGAGTTGAGCGCCTAATGTGCTGGTGTAACGTTTACCCTCCCATAAGGTCGTGACTTCACGAGTTAATGGGGCATTGAGTTTGAGTAGCGTGTGATTGCGGATTGAATACCAGACAGCCATGAACGTATTGGCGGGCGCACGAACGTAAGTGAGCAGCACCGTGGCGCCAAGCACACTGACGCTTATCCACTTAAACAGGGCGGTGTTTATTTGAAAAAACATGCGCAAGTTGTGGAAGGTAATTTGACCGCCACGGGTGTAATTGCTGTGTTTGGGGCGTTTGTCTGTATCCATGTTATTGTCCTTTAGTATTTGTATCCTGGTATGCGCCCTAGTGGGACGCCTTCGCAGCGATATTGAAGTTGTAATCCATAAGCAAGGGCATCACTGGATGGTGAGTATATGCCGTTGCTTTTGAATCTCTCAGGGTAGGTGTCATAGACCCATTGAATGATCTCTGGCACCGGATTTTCACCATTAAGCCCATTTAGTAACGAAGGGCGGGCGCAAAACCACGTTAGCCCTAGTGTTTTCTTCTCCATGAATTGATTGACAGAAAAGGCTTCTTGAAGCCCGAGTAAAAAGGCGTCGAGTTTGGCTTTTTCTGGAGTGCCAACGTCATTAATGTGCTTCACAAAAAAATACATTTTTCTGACGTCGGCTTGATCTTCTGCCCTCATTTTAGCGACTCGTTCTTTTCTTAATTCCGAGCCTGATTTCCATGTTTTTGATAACGTTTGCTCTGTTGCATGAGCGGTGTTGATAAAAAATAAACTTGTCAATAATAAGTAAGAGTAGCGCATGATTTTATTCCTTTTTTTAATAAATACCTGATCATAATACCAGTATTTTATTGCTCAAAAAATAAACAATTCACCACTCTGGATCTTGGCTCACACTTTTACTTTTCTTTATTAAAAGAGGAGTAATAATGGTAGCCATCCTCTGTGTTTATGGGCTTTATTTGTGATTCATTGGTGTGCGTTTCAGGTTGTACTGGACTGCTTGGCTCTCGTTTTTCTAGTGGATTAATGTGAGCACGAGTGTCCTCTTGTTGTGAGAGGGTGTCGTTTTTGATGTCATCAAATCGCGTCTTATCAAATAGATCGTCACTTTGTTTGGTAAACGCCATTCGGTCGGTGTTTTGGGTGAAGTAGCTGACGGTTTTCATTTCGTGTGCATCTCGGCGGTTGGTTTGATGCGCGTTGAAGGCCAAAGGCTCGTTGGTGTTGTTCATTGTTGTGGGCAGATTGACGCCCGCCAGTGCGAACACGTCGTTTTTAAAGTCGTCACTTTCTTGGTATTTATTCCACATTTCTTGACGGGCGGCGATGGCGCCTTCACTCGTGCTCGTGAGGATAGATGGAGCATTTCGACTGTCTTCTTTTTCAACAAATTTTTGAAAACTCGGCATTAAGTTTTCTTTCAAGCTGATCCCGCTTTGCTCTATGTTCGACATGGCCGTGGACAGGTTTTGGCTTTCGGCTTGACTTTGAGACACGTTGTTGACGAGTCCTTCGGATTGATTCCAGTTGCTTGTGAAGCTTTGTACGTATTGGTCTAGCTCTGAATTGACGGCTTTGTTGTCAATTTGAGAAGAGGCCGAGAGGATGTCGTTCGCCCCTTCGCTGTATTGGCTCATGGCACTTTGCACTTGACCAATGCGCTCACTGCTCATGTTGGAGAAGGTTTCACGGTCTTCGTCGGTGATGCGGTAACTGCCTTCCAGTCCTGCGGTGAGGCTGCCGCTCGCGCCAGTTAGTGCTTTGAGGGCGGCTGGGGTACTTAGACTGCCTTCGCCTCTGGCGTAAATGCTGCCACTGGTGCTTTGCAAGAACGCATTGGATTTGTCTTTGCTCCAACCCATTTCATTGCTGAGGGTGTCACTGGCGGAATCCATGCGTTGAGTGCCTTGGCTTATCTGTGTGGCGGCGCCGGTGTTGTAGCCTTCGCCGTAACTTTTTTGCTCACTCATGTTGTTTGACCAATGACTTTGCAGTGCCATGCCGCTCTGAATGTTTTCATTGAGTTGACTGCTGTAGCTTTGGGTGTTGTTCACCGCGGTTTGGTAGTTGTCATTCAACGACTGTTGCACGTCTTGATTTGAGCCCACATTCCAGTGCAAGTTCGACACGGCTTCGCCCGTGTTGTAGACCGATTGGCCGGACGCCAGTTGAGTGTAGGTGGAGCCGTCCGCTTGTTGGGTACTTTGTTGCCCCGCCATGCGCTCAAGCAAGTTGGTGTCGTGTTTGTTGGCACTCTGATTGGCCCATGAGCGGTTGTCTACCTGCATGTTGCCAAGGTTGACGTCCCCACTGGCGGCGGCCGCTGAGGTTCTTGAGTTAGTGCTGTTTATCATGCCCGCCATTTGGTAGTTGAGGCTCGACATGACCGCCGAGCCGCCTTTTAAGATGGCGCCTGCAATCAAAGGAACGGACATCATTAAGTAGCCAGAGAGCAACGCAAAGCGGGTGTGCATTTCATCCAGGGCGCTTTCATTGCTTAGGGTAATGCCATTAAAGCTGTCGGTAATGCCTTCGGTGGTGTAAGAGAGTGCCGATATCATGATGTAATTTAAAATCGCGAATAAGGCGGGCCAAATGCCGAGCACAATAAAGGTTTTTACGTAGTTGGTGAGCACCATGACGGTTAAGCTTGGAATGAGGGCGGCCACGGCCACAAACAGACTGACACAACTAAACAAAATAAATAAGGTTGTGTGCAGCAACGGCATGTATTCCTTGGCTTGAAGGGCTATCCCTGCCCACATGGAGGTGGTTTGCATTTTGTTTTGGGTGTAGGCGTAATTGAGCGCCGAGGCGGTGGCGTTCATCTCTAGGGTGCCGTTTCTAATGGCGTTCATGGTCATGTTTTGGCGCATGATTTTTGACGCGTTGGTGCTGATGTTGTTGTAGCGCTGATAGCTGCTCGACAGGCTGGTGTTTAAAAAACTGGCGTTCGCGCTGGCGCGTTTGCCATACAGATAGCTGCCAAGGTAGGTGATGTCTTTGTTGGCCGCTTGGTTCATTTTGGCTTTGATGAGCGGGTACGCGTCTTTACAGGTGTAATAATTTCCACGGCCAAAGAAGACGCCGCGAAGCGGTGACATACTTTTTGTGTCCAAAAAGTCCCAAATGTCATTGGCCGCATACAGTTCATCCCACGTGTATTTTTTGTTGATGAGAATGTCCCCAACAAGGCAGTTGTGGAAGTAATCACTCCAGTAGCCTTTGAGTTCAACCTCTCTGATGTTGCTTTGACGAGAGAGCTGATACAGCCTTGAGCCAAACATCATGCCGGTTTTTCCGTAGCGTTCATCCCCAGGTTGTGAGAGTACCGCTTCGATGGTCTCGGTCATGCCGTGCATGAGCGAGCTGGCAAACCACGTCGGTATCGCGGTGATGTAAGGCACGTTTGAGACGCTTCTGACCGCGTTTGGCTCGGTCAAATCAATCACCTGCATGTCGGTTTTCATGTTGATGAGAAACATGGGCACGATGAAATACACCGCCGCCCACTTGTAGATGCTGGCGGGGTTTCGGCTGATGAAGAAGGTCATTAAGGTCGCAACCACAGAAAACATAAGGCTGATGGACACCAAACTGCCAAAGGTGGGCGTTGCAAAAAAGGTGGCGATGGCATTCAGGACGTCACGGGCGGTGCCGCCGTTGCTGTAGACGTAGTATTCGAGGGTCATGATTTGTCTCCAAAGTAGAGGTTATTTCGGGTTTTACTGCTCAATGCGGCGTCCATTTGGGCTTTTCTGACCTTAGCATTGGCGATCATTTCTTCTTGAGCGATGAGGGCGCGAGTGGCTTTTTCATCGAGCTCGCTGATGAATCGTTTGGCGTTGGAGATGTCGTCACTGATGAGGGCAATGTCACTCTTGTCGTTTTGGGTGTTAGAGAGTGAGTATTGGGTCACGTTCAGCATGTTATTGAGGTACTTACTTAAGAGATTAATCGCAATGACTCGGGCGTATTTATCAAGCAGAGACGTGCTTACTGTCCCTTCGCCTTGGGCGTATTCTTTTAAGAAACTGAGCATAGGAATGTCGGTGTATTCTAAAAAGGCGGTGTGCTGTTGAGTTAAAGGGCGGTCATTCATGAGCGATTGATTCATCTCATTAAGCAGTGCGTATATTTTGCTTTGCATGGCACTGCCGCTTGAAATGGACGTGTTTTTACGGCGAAGGGACAAACAGGCTTTGGCGGCGGTGTTGTCACAGTCATAGCCTGAAATGGTGCCGCCATTCAATAGAGCGTCCACCAGATTGTTGTTGCCATCAAGCAGTGATGGGTAGTAAGTCGGTTGACCGTTGGCGTTATACACGTAGGTGCCAGAGAGCGTCATTAAAAACTCGGCAAGCTCCGTATCACTGGAGAGAAAACTGTTTTTCATGATGGCTGACCACACGATGTTGTGTGAGGTTTTGGTGATGTCTTCCAATTCTGGTGTGTTACGGGCATTCACGAGTTGGCTCGGGGTTCTTCCACCGACGCCACACTCTTGTTTGGCCGCGACCCAATCGGCGAAGGCGTTATTTTGTGTGCCCATGGTGGCGCAGACGTGCTGTTTGGCTTGAGGCAGCGCAAAGCTTGCCAATCCGCCCACGGCGGCTTGAGCCGTTTCACACGAATTGATGGACTGATTGACCCATTTGTCGGCAATGCTTTGCAAGTTATCACGGATTTGTTTGATTTGAGGTGCCCAGGTTTGCAGCGCCAAATCAACGGCGAATGGGGTTGCGTTGGCAACCACCGATTTACCGAACTGAACCAATTGGTCTGAGCTGATGTGAGAAAAGCCGCCCATGAACGCATCGATGCCGTTGCAACCGGCTTTAATGGAGGGCACCGTCATCGTGGCCAGTTGAGCGTTTTGAATTTTGGTGCGAACAAACAGGCTGCCGCCGTTGTAATAGTTGGCACTTTGGCCTTTAAAGGCGCTTGGGTTGCTGACATTGGCGTGATAGCCAAGCTCGTCAAAAAATCCCCCAAGGGAGTGATTGACGTTGGCGGACACTGAAAAGGAAAGCACCAAACAGAGCGGCAATAAGTGAGGGCGTGTCTTTTTCATTGCAACGCCTCCATCACTTGATTGTCCGCGAGAATATTATCGAAGGTGGTTTGTAAATCGGCGCCTGACACCGCGCCAATGCTGACTTTGACGAACTTTTGGGTGTTGACGTTAATTAAGAACGTGGCGGGCACCGTCATGCTGCGTGGGTTAGCAAAAAAGAGCGTGCTTATCTCAGGGGTTGCTGGCATGGGCACATCAAAATTGGGAATGCCTTTGCCATCAAGAGAGAAAGCGTAAGTGAACAAGTTATTTTGTTGCGTAAATTGCGTCAGCGTTGGCGCAAACTGATGGCAATACGGGCAATCACTGCGAAAGAAAAAGACCATGGCGTATTGATTTTCCATTGGCGGGGGTTGTGCCAAGCTCTGTGGTGACATCAATAAAGCAAAGGCGAGCAGTAGGGCATTAATGGACTTCATGAGCTATTATCCTTTTTATATTGTCGTTTTTTGTCTGTGAGGTGTATTTTGTTTACTGTTAGAAATCTGTTAATTCTTATTACTTTTTGTTTCATTCTTTATTTCATTTTTTCGGGTACTACTTTTGATTGGGAATGCGCCCCAAAGGATCTTCTTTGCCCTAAATCTAAGGCGGCAATACTTTGATGGGTTTGTTGGTATGGTGTTTTTTTGACGAGCCGCTTGTTGTTCCTTAAACGCAACGCAAAGCAGTAGGGAAAACAAGATGAGTGCCGTGGTGTTGAAGGAGTAATGCATGATCTCTATCCCTTGATGTAAATCGCTTAATGACAGCGCGCTGAGTGCATCAAATGAGAAGGTGGTTCGAGCGTATAGCCACAGTAAAAAAAACGTGATTTGAAGTGACACTGCGATGAACACGACGACAAAGGTACGCTCGATGTAGCGTGATACGATAGCGAAGAGTTCGGCTTTGGTTCGTTTGCTTTTGTTTTCTGGTTTTCTCAGAAAACAAAATAAGCCCACAGAGAAGTAGCAGAAAGAAATAAGCAGAAGGATAAGGGTGTAAGACCATGATATGTCCCACGTTACCCCTAGTCCTTGGTGCCACTTTTGTAATGAGAAGGCGTTGAGCTCGTTAGCGGCCTCCAGCGTATCCGTACTTAATAAGAACCTGCCTATCCGAGAGACAAAGAGCGTAATTTGGATTGAAACTACGATGAACCCCGCCATAAAGGCACGTTCGATGACGTGTAAAACGCCTGCAAGTGTGATTGATGCTATTTTCATGAGTGATGCTCCTTGGTTGTCATTGGTTGGTTGTTCATTAAAAATCAGGGCTGTTGTAATGGGTGGCCACGTTGTAAAAACGCCCCAATAATTGGTCTTGTGAAATAAATCCATACGCCAACGGCTTAATGGTTTTTGTGTTGGGGTTCACAAGCAGCAGCGCGGGCAAATACGCCACGTTCAGGGTGTTGTCGTCCATTCTGTTTTCTCTGATGCTCTCTAGTGTGGTGCCGTCTTTGCTTATCCCTAGCACCTCAATGCCATGGGTGGTCGCAAATTGCTGAATGCTTGGCGCGAGGGTTTGGCTTAACGTGTCTTTGCCTTCATACACAAAGAAAAATCCCCATCCCTCAGCGGCCATTTGTTTAATGGTGTGCACTTTTTTCTCGCGCTCCAGCTCTAAATACGTGCTTCGTGCCGCTTGCTCTACGGGTCTGTCTTTGGTGTAAGACAGCTCAGGGTGACTCAATAAGACTTCTTTAAAGGTCATGCCAAATTGAGAGGATTGATTGGACACGTATTGATTGAGTCGCATCGCTTTTTCTACTTTTTGGTTGTTGCTTGGGTCAATCGTGGCGGCGGCTTGCGCTTCTTGGTGTTGCTCTTTAAACCACGTTAATTGTGCGCGGGCACTTAAGGTGCGAGTCACCGTGTTTGGCTTTGTGATGGGCGCCGGTGCCTTAGCGTCTTGGGTTGGCTCGTTATACCATCGCCATCCGTTAGGCGCAGCCAATACACCGGTACTGACGAAAAAGGCGATCATTGCGATGCATCGATTCATGGGCGCTCCTTAATTCACGTTGTTTTGTAAGCGAGATTGGATCTCGTTTTGGCTTGGTAAGGCCATGTTGTCGTTCATGTCCCCGTAAAAATCGGAAAAATCCAAGTGTTCAAAATTAATCTGTTGCAGTTGCTCAGGCGTGATGGGGTTGCACGTTGGGTCTTTGGCCGAGCCATTGCTGAGGCCCAGTTGATGTCGCGTGCCTTGCTCTTGGATTATTCGCGCCAACTTGCTGTCATAAACGCAGTAACTGCGTTTTTTTCTGGTGCAGACGCCGAGGATTTTTTTCGCGCAATATTGACCGACATAAATCGTGAGCTTGCCTTCTTTGGCTTTGCCTAGCGCTTCCTCTTCTGGACTGCAACTCATGCCAAGGCTTTGTCCCCAGCCTGAATCTTTGCAGCAGTCATTGATCCCCGCGGCTTTTTTCTCACACTTCATGGCGGTGCCTTTGAACATGGTCGGTGGCTCACCCAAGTCTTCGGCGGCGGCGGAAATGGCCGCAAGGGCAGAGACGGAGGTGTGAAAGTCATCGCTTTGGGTCGGCGTGGCGTCGTAGCAATCGCCATCGAGACAAAAACTGGTTTCACCGCACTGCAATGTGTTGGCTTGACAGGATTTTTCTTGGCATGATTTGGTCAGGGTTTCTTCAACGCAGACGCCTTGCTGCATCAGGCTGCATGTTTTACTGACGTTGGTGCACTCGCTGAGGGCGTCACACGTATTGGTGGTTTGGCATTGGTACGTGGTCTCGTACTTCCAGCAAGGAAGGCTGACGCGAATGCCATCAATGATTTTTGTTTTACTTCCTTCGACACAGACGTTGTTGGTTGATTGGCATTCTGAAATCAGACCTGTTGGTCTGCTTTTTGGCCACGTCACGATTTTTTTTGAACAATGATCGCCCGTTAAGGTGTAACCCGAAGGGCAGTGCGCCGTGGCGCTACGGCTTTTGGTGACTGAGCCACAGATTTGATATTCTTGAACCTTGCAGCGTGAGGTGTTGTATTTCTTTTTACTCCCACCTTGGGAGAATCCATTACGATTGACTTCCTTTCCATTCCATCGATAAGACATCCCTTCACTAAAGCACCATTCTCGACTTTTTCGTGTCGTTTTTGTGACGAGATTTTGTCGATCGTATCGGCATTGACGCTCAGTATAAACACAGCGATTTCCTTGCAGTCTTGTCCCTGACGGACAAGAGTAGGTGGAGATTGGTCGAATATCAGTCACTAATGTTGGGGTTTGGACATAAATGAGAGGCGTATTGGTCGGGGCTTTACAGGTTTTTTGTACATTAATGAGCGAGCAAAGGGTGCCAGAGGTGCAGTCCACAAACGGATTGGACAGGCCATGGCTTATTTCATACGCGTTCTCTTGCGCCAAGAGTGCAAATTCGTACGTTGGATCGTTTTCTACACTTGGACGCCCTTTTGAAAACCCGTCATTAATGGCTTGAGCCCCTTCGTTGGTGAGATACTGCGCTTGGGCTTTGCTCTCTAATTCACTGCTGCTTAACTGCGTTTGCTGTGGGGCGTGCAGTTGAGTTTTACAGGTGGCGTCGTTGCAGTAGTCTTCTGGTGTTAATGCAAATTCGCTCTTGGCTTGGGTGCTTGTGGTTGCGCCTTTTGCCCAGTTTAGGTGGGCATTGAACGTGGCCTCTTGCCCTGCAAGGGCAAGAGGAGAGAGTACCAGGATAAGAAGCAGCGAGAGAGAGAGGTTCATAGATTACTCCGTGCGAGCCTGTGCGGTGATGGCGTTTTCTTTTGCGTCGCCTTTTGAGAGGATACTCAGCGCGTCCCCCATGGAAATGTTGCCATAGAGCACATCAAAATCCTCGGCACGGCATGGGCCCTTTTGGGTGCATTTCCCTTCTTTTATCGAAATAAAGGCGGGCACTTGAGTGATGTTAAATTGAGTAAACCACTGTGGGTTGATGGCAATGCCACTGTTGATGGGGTGTTTTTTATGGTCTTTGGTCAGTAAGTGATTAATGCGAGCGACGGTGGCGCTAAAGCCCTCTGGCAATACGCCACGAATAATCAAAGGAATTTGATACTGCTCACTTTGAATGAGCAATTGTTGCAAGGCAATGTCCGGCATTGAGAGTGACACCAGCGCAATAATGCCCGTAGGGTTGGCGTTTGGGTTGGTGGTTGGCTCTGGAAAGTAGAGTCCTTCGGATAAAGCGTCGGTGGTGATGCGTTGGTTCACCTGTTGTGACATGGCCAGAATTTTGTCACGCATGGCGTGGCTGCTCTCTATGGCGCGGTCCACTTCGTAACCAATAAGAGGGCTGGTTGTGTTCAGGGCGTCATTTTCACGCTGCTGTAGGGCGCGCAATTGTTCGTTACTGTAGCCATCATTGCTGTGGGCGGTGAATGAGCTCAGCGTGACGATAACGAGCGCTGATGAGAGTCGTCTCATTTTTTTTCTCCTTGAGTTTTCGCTCTGAGGTGGGGAGTGACATAAGCCGACGTGACTATCATCATCCACATTGCCGCGCCGTAGAAAATGGCGTCAAATAGGCTGTTTTGCTCGCGCACATAAAACAGACCACCTGCGATGAGTGGCACTAGATGACACGTGTTAATTAACACGTTCCCTAGTAAGCTCGGTGTTTGTTGTCTTGGGATAAAGCTGAACGCATAGACGATGACGGTGCCTACCCCCCATCCAATCCATTGTGGCCTGTCACTTATTGATGCTATTAATAGTAGAGTAATGACTGCCGAGCAATAAAGTACGGTCAGCTCGTTATGCCAGGTTGAGTTTATTGATGTTTTCATCCTTTTTTCCTTCTCTTTTCTTATAAGAAAACGCAGTTGCGTTTGCGCCAGTTCATGAAGCCAAAGTTATCGCCAGTGGTCGGGTTGTCGTGCCCTGATTCCCAGATGGCGGTTGTGGTCGTGTATGGATGGCACCATTGGGCGTCAGGGATAGGCGCCGTCATTTGGTAGCGATAACGTGATTTTGGCAATATCGGCTCTGGCCATTGGTAACAAATGGCGCCGATTTCCCCGCGGGTTTCCCACACAATCCCTTGTCTGTGCAATTTGTAGTTCAATCGCTCCATAATGAGGGTGGCCGCTTGGATTGGGGTGTCTCGATAATTGGTGGTTCCGGTTAATGGATAGGCACTGCCTTGCGAGCCAAGGCACCAAAACAGCGCATCCAATGGCAGCGCCAGATTGCTGGTGGTTAAGATGGCCTCTGGCACGCACGCCAGTTGCGCAATGGGATTGCCAAACAATATCGCTTCAGGATTGAGCACAAACGCGAGCTCATCGTCGTCCCAGGTCGGGTCCACTTCGGTCATGTAGGCGACATCGAAGGTGTCGGTGGCCATGCACGCAGTGGATTGCATGATTTGCAGCCAATAGATGATGGGGTATTTGTACCAATGGGCGTGATAGAACCCGCCGTCGCTGCTGTCGTTGTCACGACTGGTGACTCGTCCGCCAATTTCTGGTTGATTGGCGCCGCCAAGTTCCATGCCCATGTTGACCATGCAGTAGGGAATGCGGGTGACATCCACCAAGGAATACGGCTCCCAATAACCAATGTTCAAACCAATCTGCACATACACGGGCGGGGGCTTGGGGCAGTAGGAGATGGGAATGCTTGGGTTGTTGGTATCAGGGTACGCGGATGGAATGACCGGGACTTTTCCTATGGTCATAGGAAAAAGACAAGACCAACAAATGTCACTGATGGGATTGATGAAGTGGCCACTGCACGTTGCCCCCATCGCTAACGCTCTTTGAGGTAAACACAACACACTGATGAAAAGGATAAATACCGACAGTTTCATGACTTTCCCCTGTTATCGAGGTTGATGTGAGACATCAACCTCTTGAATTTGCCATTGCGTCCCCACCTGCATAACCACTGAGGGGGTGTTTTTGAGTTTGAGTGCGCGTGTCAGTGTGCCTTTTTGGTCAAAGTAGACTCGAGTGTTCAGTGCAAGGGCGCTCTTATTGATACTCCCATTGATTAGTATCCACTTGATGGGTTTGTTAGTGCGGTATTGCTTGGCCCACGCAAGTTGCTTTTCATCATCGCCATCAATGAAGACAAGGGTTTTACTGAACTCAAACGCGGGGTACTCGCCGTTTGGCCAGGTGGTGCTGTCAAACGGGTTAATCTCCATTCCTTTGGCGAACAAAAGACGGCCCTGGGCGTCCATGACGTCTTTGCCTAATCGCAGCGTGGGATTTACCGTAAACGTCGTGGGCTCGGTGGTTGTGCCAAGCCCCAGAACCGGTGTTGGTCGCTCGACTTGTTTTTTTACCGCCTGTTTCATGTCGTTTTTCATGATGTCCATTTGGCCGTTGGCTTCAAAGCGTTGTAGGCGCTGCTCTATCCAGAGCAACATGTCGATTTCCCCAATGGGGAAAATGGCACCGGCAACGCCCATGGATTTCGCGTGAAGAGACGGACTTAAAAGCACAAGGGTGAGCAATAGGATTGACGGTTTCATCCTTGGCCCCTTTGTTGGTACTGCTCAATGATGTGTTGTTGCAATACGGTGGTGATGTCGTCGGCGCCCGCAACCACGGCGGGTGTGGTTAGAATGAGCACGTTGTGCTCTTGACTGTATTGCGCGGTGGCACGCTCTAGGGCTTGAGCAAAGTGCGTTAAGTACGCTTGATGCTCAGCTTGTGTGACGCCTTTCTCGATAAGTTGGTGCTGAAATTGCGTCAGAGTGCGTTTGACATCAAACACCGCCACGCTTGGGCGGGTGATGAGGGTCAATACCGACACGGACAGACTGACAAGGCACGCCCCAATCAGAAGCCACTGGGTGTAAGGGATTTTTTTCATTGTTTTGCTCCTTGAAGCATCGCATCAAATTTTTGCATTTCATCGCCATAGAAGTGTTCAGCGGTTTGCTCAATGGCGTCCATGAGTTCAGTGCCGTTGCTCATTAGGGTTTCACAAAACTCAAATTCATTGGGCTCAGTGGAGAGGCACGCACGGGTAAAGGGATCGGTAAAGAGCCGATGAAACGACGCGTGGCCACCGGCTTTTATCATCGCGCAGCTGTAGCCTGCGACGCCTGACTTCTCAAACCCTTTGACGACTTGTTGCTCATAAGGGCTGAACGTATCAGGGTTGTCTTGCAGAAAGCTTGTGAACCCTTCGCCTTGGCGTAGGGTGATGTGAATGTCGGAGTTGTTGTAACAGGCCATGGCTTCGGCGTTGGCAAAGAAGTCCGTAATGCCTTGGGTCACGGTGCAAAACGAGCCGCCAAACTTTCGAGCGGTGCGATAACCGGTATTAATGAACTCACGGGCTTGCGCGTTGGCGCCAGAGAGCAGTGACCAGGCTTCTTCAATGATGCACAGTTTTGGGGTTGAGCGAGAGCCGGTTAAATACATTTGCTGGTTGATGGAGACCATCAACGCAAAGATGGCCGGACGAAGCACCGCCTCTGGAAATCCGTCTAGCTCAAGGGTCGTGATGTGAATGTTAGGGTTTAGCATGGAGGGTTTGTTAAACGTGTCCCCATAAACGTTATTGCTGCAATACTTGTTGAGTTGCGTGGCAATGTCACTGATGCGTCGGTCGTTGTCGCTCTCTGTTGAGATAGCAAACAAAGCGGCTTGAACGTCATCCACACGGGTGAGAGGGCCTTTGTCGTTCCACGCGTTCAAAATCGCGTCCCCAAGGACGGCGGTTTGAAAGGGATCCAATTCTTCACGTGGAGACGCCATCGTGGCAAACAGGGCGGTGATGTTGTCGAGCACTTCGGCAAGGGGATTTAACTCGTCGTCTACCGACGCCTCGTGCTCACTTTTGGCTTTGATTTTTCCAAGGTGGGTAAAGGGATTCAGAAATATCTCTTTTGAGGTCATGTAGGTGCCCTCAAGCATGAGGGTCAGTTTTTTGTAGCTGGCGCCTTTGTCCAATATCCACACTTTCCCAAACTTGGAGTAGACCGATTTGGCGAGCAGTTGAACAAAAAAGGATTTTCCGGCCCCAGAGCCGCCCGTTAAGGCGATGTTGTAGTTGTCGCTGCCACAATTAAACGGGTCGAAAAAGGAAATCTGTTGGCGCATGGTGGGCAGCAGCATTCCGCCACTGAAGTTTTTGTTGTCATGAATGATGGGGAAGAAGTTCACGGCATTGGAGCTTTTCATGGTGCGAATGCGCCCTGCGCGTTTGCTGTCTTTCCAAAAGCCTTCGCTCATCATAAAAGGAAGGGAAGAGAGATAGGCGTGACCTTGCAACATATTGAGGGGCGCGATATCAATGCCGCCGCTTGAAAACGCACTGACGGCGGCTTGGCTGTCGTCGCGTTGCTTCTCTTTGGAACTAAAGAGGCTGAGGTTCATGACCATTGACACCATGGTGAACTCTTTAGAGAGCAGCCCGAGCTGTATTTGTTTTCGCTCGGCCAGTTCGTCTTTGGCCGTCGGGACCAACACTTGCATTTTTGAGCCCACGGTTTTCATGAGGGCGCTGATGTGCCCGTCGTTATCCGCCGTGGCTTTGCCGTTGTCTTCAATTTGAAATTGGACGCTACAGGTAAACGGACAGTTGATGCTTTGCGCCACATTTTTTAACGAAGAGAAGCATTCTGGCAACGCGTAAAGGCGAAAATCGCTGGGCAGTCTGAGTAACCCAAAGTTGATGACTCGACTGGTTTGCTCACCGTGCTTATTGTCCGTGTGGCGGCTGTCCACGTGGCCTCTTGAGACTAAAAACTCACTGTCAGGTGAGAGCATTTGCGTATGCAACGGCTCGTGCTCATTGTATGTTGCCTTTTCTGGGCGAGTTTTGTTGGCATTAAAATTTAAATGGCCATCGACGTACGAGATTAATTCAGGAACGCCAATCGGGGTCAGTGTCAGGCCAAGTTGCGTCAATGAGGTGTAAAGCGTCGCCTTGGTGTCATTGATTTTATCAATGTCACGGCTTGTGGTTGAGACAAACAAAAAGCTGTGGTGCTCACGCAGCGTGAAGTGGTGTTTTTGGCGATGCAAAAACCCAGAGGTTGACGCGAAATCGGCGTAGGTGCGCTCATTGTTGGCCAATCGTGCACAAATGCCGCCACGTTTGCTCATTAAGGCGGTGTTTTGCTCAATCAGGTGCGAGACCTGATGGTTGGAGGTTAGGGTGAATTGGTAATCCCATTGTTTGCCTTGAGGCAAGGTGGTTAGGATTTTGTTTAACGCTTCAATGGCACTGTCATTGGCGCCGCCAAGGACGTTGAGTTGAAACCCAAAGCCAATGGATGTGGTGTTGTGAAAGAGCGTGTGCTCATCATCAAAAAAGCGATAAGGCAATTGATGATGAAGGTGGTTGTGCTCCGTTTTACTGTGTTTTTTCAGTAACGTTAGGCTCATGGTATTCCCTTAATCTTTTTTGATGGCTTGAGGCAGGCGACCTTGCCATTGACTGTCACTGAGAATGAAATAGATGTCAGTGGTATCAATGAAGTGACCGTGCTCATTGGTGAAGGGGAAAATGGTGATTTTTTTTACTTTATCTTCGCTTCTGGTTGGTTGCCCCTCGCGAGTCCGTCTTGGTAAAGCAAGAAACTCTGACGAGGGGGCTTGTAAGGTGGCGGTGGTGCGGTTTTTGTTGTTGTGTTGCTCATAGGCACTCATGTTGGCGCGAATGTCGCCCATGGTGGCGCAGCCTGAAACGCCGCCCACTTCATTGCAACTGAATTCTTCGTTCATGCCCGCCGCGCAGCCGCTGAGGGCAAGGAGAGCAACAAGGAGCAGTATCGTATGCTTGACAGTATAGTTCATTGTGGGCCTTCTTTATCGTGAGCCAAAATCGGTCAGTGGCGCGGTTTGGGCGCCCATGGCGGCCTTTACCCCTTGAGGTAATTGATTGGCCAGTGGGTTGTTGGTGATGACATCGAGCAGTTGATTGTTGCCGGACCTACTTTCTTGGACTTGCTGTTTGGCTTCGTACTTCTCAATACCGAGCGCGTCCAACGGAAAACCTTCTAAAAAAACAATGTTCACGACATTGCCAGGGTTTAATTCGACAATCGGGTGGTAGAGCTCGGCCAGTTGAATGTAGTAATCCGAGAGCTTAGCGCCCACAGAGGCGGTGGCATTGCCCAACAAATTTAAGGCCGCGTCCGAGCCGTTCAGACTGGAGGTCGAGCCAAGGGCGGACACGGACGTTGTGGAAGACAAGGCTTTGCCTGTCTCGCCAATGCCCGTCAAAATGCCTGAGAGTCCCGCCATTTGAACGATTTTCCCATTGCGTAAAATGGTGGTGCCTCGAATGCCGTTGCGACCAAAATTAAACACCGTGCCTTTCACCGCCAAATCGATGATTTCGCCGTCATCAAAAATGCAGCTCATGCGATTGGTGCGCACTATCCCGCGACTGGATGATATTTCGCCATAGCTTGAGCCGGTGATGGTGCAGTCCTTAAGGCGTGATGATTGCCCATTGGGCAATATTCCGGCATTAATGGTTTGAAATACCATCGGCACCGTGTCTCCTTGGCCAAGCACTCCTGCATTGACGTCTGCGCCGCCCGTCACCAAGGCGGTGACAAAGGTGCCCGTCGGAACGTAATTCAGAATGGTGCGCTTGGGTTTCTCCTCCTCGGAGAGCGCCCAATTAAACTCGTAGCTGTCAATGCCGGTGGTATCAAAGATGGGCGCATCCGCGCTCTGATAAGAAAACTCAGGGGCGTTGGGGTTGTGCTTGCTGCTTGGAATGGCGCGAGGCGGTAATGACTTATCACCAAAGGCGACGGACAGGTCCGTCTCCTGAGCGGGCGCTTCTTTTTTTTGCAACACCATTTCAGCGCGTTGGCGCTCAAAGGTCGCCTGCATCTTGTCTTTAAAGCGAGCAAAGCTCTCTTCTTGTAAGTTCACGGTGTTGTCCAGTTTGGCGTTGACGCGATTGACTTCATTTTTTAGTGCCGCAATGGTGCGCTCTTGGGTGTGAAGGGTGTCTTGCTGCGCACTGAGTGCCGATTGATTGTCGGCACTGATAAAGTCGTCTTCAATGATGGCGCCAAAGTCCACCGGAGGACGCTCTATCGGTGGGGGCGTTGATGGTCGAGTGACGGTGTAACCGACACCACCCAGGGTGCTAAGGGTAACAAGAATGACCAGTGTAATGATGCCGTTGCGTTTGATGCTGCGCTCATTAATCAAGCAGCCTTGCTCAAAACTGCCCGTGGCGTCGTTGGTGCTTTTTTTAAGCCATTTATTGAGCATGGTTGCCGCCTCCTGTCACGATGTACAGCGTCATGTCTTCATTGGGTAACAAGGTGTCTTTGGTGATGGCCGCACTTCGGGTTGAGTAACTATAGAACTGGGAAGTGCTTAAGGTTACTTGTCCTGATGATTGATTGAGTACACGGTAAATGATGCCTGAGTACTCTTTTCCCACAAACACCGTTTGGGGAATGATGGCCAGGGGGTTGGTGTCTTTGGGTAACGTGCTCGGGTCTACGTGATGCAAAGAGAAGCCGTCAATCAAAAACCCGCGCTCACTCCAGAGCATCATGCTTTTTGTGAATTGGGTTAAGGCCGTTGGGTAATCAAAGTCACGGGTGAACACACTTTTTTCTTGGCGTGTATTGGCGGTGCCAATAAACTCAGAGACCAGCGCGGGTATCGCCCGTGGGGTAATGAACAGCGTAAAGTTACGGCCGTTCTTGGTGGTCACTTGCGCGGTGAACGGCAAGGCAATGTTGAGTCGCAACGTAATGGAGCCTGACGCGTCCTGTTTGTTGCCTTTACTGGTGCAAAACCCCGTCGGGCAATCCAAACCAATGATTTTATCGTCTCGAACCACGAGACGATTGATGTTCAATGACGACAGGACAATCGGCACCGTGTCATTGTCGTTAAAGGGGTAGGTGTTTGAGGGAAGGTTTTTTGCCCTGCCTTCAAAAGAAAGAAAAGAGAGCAGCACCGCTGCAATCATGACAAGAGGTTGGCTAGGGTTTTTCTTCATGATTGAGCCTCCTTTTTGATGCTGCTAAAGGTTAACGTGCCTTGTTCGTATTTCAGGTAAATCAAATACGAACAAGACACTGGAGTCAGTGCTCTGTCACCCACGGATTTATTCAATACCCCGTGAACGTTAACAATGAGCGAGTCCATCGCGACCTCGACTCTGGAGACAGAGAAGGTGCTCGATAGATTGGATTTTTTAATAAGGACGGATTCTCTGACCAGTTGCGGTTGCACACTAGACCAGGCGTCGGCGTTGGCGTAATCCAACAGCTGCGAGAATTGGCGCTCCACGTTCGCGGGAGTGACGTTGAGTTTTAAATACAGAATGTACTCGGCCATTTGACTGGCGTAACTCTCATCGATGGTGCCATCTGAGACGGTGAAGGCTTTTGATATTGACGGTGGCACGAGCGTACGGCTTTTGTTGTTTGCCAGAGATAAAAGACCCAAAGCAAGGGTAATGCTGACCACAAGTGAAAGCACAAAGCCAATAAGCAGCAGCTTATTGAGGGCTTTTGATAGGGCGATGAAATCAATCTTATTGGAGTTCAGCATTAGAATATCCAGTATCGTTTGTTGGCGGATGGTGTGCGAGTAAACAGGTGTTGATTGACGTGCGTGGAGCCGTACCAGTGCAGAGCAAGAGGAATGATGTTGTCCCCGTACTTGGTTTTAATTATGCGCAGACCGGCAAACCAGACAACGCCAATCACCAACCCGATGAGTTGATGCTTGGCGATAAAGAAAACAGCAAATAACAGTAGGGCGGGAAGAACCTCACTCTGGGGTAACCCGACAATGGTTTTTCCTTTGTTTAGGTGTTTTGGGATGGCGTAGAACAAATGAGGATCTTCCATGAGACGTCCTTTTTTTAAATGAAGGGGATTAGAGCCCGACCATTGGGGCGACAACGCTCCAAAAAATCATCCCAACGGCAAAGCCGCCGATGGCGCCTATCCAGTTTTTGGTGATGAAGCCGGTTAATGCCGCGCCGACGGCACCGGCAGAGAGAATGGCGGTTTCGACGGTGGAGTCGGTGCCAACGGTGTCTTTAATGGCGGTTTTGCCACTGGCAAACATATCGGCGGCCAGGGCGGGTTGAGTGGCGAGCAGTACACTGGTGCCAGTCAGAAGGAGGTTGCGTGGTGTTATCCATTTTTTCATCATGTTAATTATCCTTGATGTTTTTATTGAGTTAAATGTGATTTTTGGGTGTAAAAATCCCTACGCTATGCGTATGGTATTTTTAAGTATTAAACTGGATCTATTATTGAATTAAGTTTTAGATCTATTTATTCAAGCTAAAATTTATTTCTTTTGTACCTCCCAAGAATCTTGGTGCTGAAAGCGCAAAAGGTGATCTTTTAATCGTGCAGCAGCTTCATTACGCTTTGTTCTGCCACTCGTTTCCTTTGATATATTCAATAGGTGATTACACTTTTGGTCCATGACTATATTTACTGAGGTTTCTTTTTTCATGACATTTCTCACTTAAGTAAAATGAAGTAATCAAGTTCATTTTTAATACTTACTATTTTGGTCTCTTATAAAAAAAAGAATAGAGTACAATTGTACTCAATATAAGAAAG